>JALWYR010000275.1 GCA_027003085.1 Flavobacteriales bacterium | reverse complement strand
AGGTGGAAAAGGCGGAGGAGCCGTTTTGGACCATTCCGCTGGATCGCATTCATTCGATCAAAATCCTGGATGAAAGTTTTGACCCTTATGAAAAGGAATCGATTGTACAAATGTTTGACGAAGTGATGGGCGCCACCTACATAAAAGAAGAACCGCTGCAAACCATCGAATTGTTTGTTCGCAACCCCGGCGCCAATTATGTTCGGACCAAACCCTTGCACCGGTCGCAAAAAATACTCGACATTACAGATGAAGGCATTCTATTATCGATTCGCGTGCGAAAAAATTACGAACTCTTGCAAGCGATTCTGCAATACGTGCCCAATATCCGGGTCGTAAAGCCCTATGATTTGCACCGGAAGTTGATTGAAATGCTCGAAGAAGGTCTAGAATTCATGAAAAATGGGTAAATTTAACGTATTTATCACTTAAAAATTATTACATTTCGAAAAAATTTATAGAAAAACATGATAGCCACCGTAACAAAATTACCTTATCAAAAATTTTATTTCAAACAGCCGCTAAAAATCTACGAAAGCCGGCTTTTGCGTTCGGCGGTGTTGAAACGGATAAAGCCCTACGATGTGCTTTATCATAATCACCTTGACGATGGTGTGCGCATGGGTTATCCGTTGATTCAATACAAAAGCATTAACGGCAAAGCGGCCATACTTTATTTGGGCGATGGCATTGAAAGCATACATGCCTTGTTTAGCCAACGTCCGGGCAAGGTGCGGGTGCGCGACCGGGTAATCAACCTGGAAATTGAGCGGATGGAAAGCAAGCTCTACCGGCTGTATGTAACCAATGAACCCTTACGCTATAAAATATTCAATTGGATTCCGTTGCAAAACGAAAACTATCTTGCCTACCGGCGCTTGCGTTCGGATGCGGCGCGAACCGAGTTTCTGGGCCGGATGCTTACGGGAAACATTTTGGCCTTTGCCAAAGGCGTGGAGTGGTATGTGGAGCGCCCTTTGGAATTGTCGCTGTTCCGCCCGTCGGAAATGCGATGGATTACCTACAAAAACGTCAAAATGATGGCCTTCGACGCCGATTTTGCGGTCAATGCCATACTGCCGGCCCACATCGGGCTGGGCAAAGGCGCGGCGCATAATTACGGAGTGGTGTTTGGGGGGAAACCTTTCAATAAATAATGATAAAAACAATCAAGAATATGACAAACGATACATTACGCAACAAAATCTACCTAGCCGCACTGCTACACGATATCGGGAAGTTTTGGCAGCGGGCTAGTGCGACCTTAGGAAAAGATGGGGATCATTTAAGTGAACATTCAAGAGAATTGTTAGATATAATTACTCCAAAAGTAAACAAATACCGAAGGGGTTATTTTCATGTACTATGGACTAATGAATTTTTGGAAAAATACAAAAACCATTTTCCCGAAGATTTAAGAGAAAGAGAATTTTTTAATTTGGCTGTTTTTCATCATAAACCGGCGGATAAACATCAAGCTTTAATAGCATTGGCCGATAAATGGAGTTCGGGTAGCGACCGTTTGCAAGAGAAAAACATGGAAGGAGCCCAAGAAAATTTCAAGGAAACTCCTTTGCGAAACATTTTTGATATTATCAATACAACGGGCATTGTTCCCGACATTGGAATGGCCCAAAACAAAGAATCATATTATTACGAATTGTCGGCCTTGGATATGGAACATTCCAAATTCCCCCAAAAAAGTGCGCAAGTAAACAAAGAAAAATATGCAGCACAATGGGAAAAATTTATTGAGGATTTTAAATCCCTGCCCACAAATATTCCACATCAAAAATTTATTGAAAGCTTGTATCATATTTTGAAGAAACATACTTCCAATATTCCTTCTGCAACTAACGAAGTGCCTGTCATCACCCCGCTTTTTGAACACCTGAAAACCACGGCGGCATTTGCTTCTTGTTTATTTGACTATTGGCAAGAAAATCCTGATGCCCTTGATTTTGAAACCATTAACAGAAAAGAAATTGCAAATGTAGATGAAAAACATTTCCCGGTAATGCTTTTGGCCGGTGATATTTCGGGAATACAATCATTTATTTATAACATCCATAGTACAAAGGCATCCAAAAGTTTAAAAGGTCGTTCGTTTTATTTGCGCTTGCTCACCGATACGATTATCAGGAAAATATTGTTCCATAAAGATATAGACCTGAACTGGGCCAACGTATTGTATGCCTCGGGAGGCAAGTTTTATTTGCTACTTCCTAATATTGATCGCGTTAAAAAGGCGCTACAAAATATTTTTACGGAAGTCGAAGCGGAATTATTTGAAAAACACAATATGCGCTTGGCTTTTTTGCACGAATCCATATCATTTAGGATTAAAACCTATCAGGATAGCGGGAAATGGAAAACAAAATTTTATGTGGAAAGGCTAGATACACCGGTAGATGTAGGTGAACTTTGGAACCTGGTGGGCAAAAAATTGCAATTCAAGAAAGAACAAAAATTCCGCAGCTTTTTGGAGGAAAAAGCCAAATGGAAACAACTTTTTGAACCTTTCGGAAAAGGCGGAAATGTCTTGACCGATGCTGTAACGGGCGAAGAATTAGCCCAAAATGATGCCTATCTCTTGGAAGAAGATGATTTAATTAAATATGAGGAAGAAAAACATCAAGGAGAACCGGTTGTCAGCCAATATGTGCACGAACAAATACAATTGGGCAAAGATTTGAAGGATGCGGATTATGTAATAGTAAGTAATGAAGACATTTCAGAGAATCTACCTAAACCTAAAAAACAAATAACTAAAATACGCATAGCCGGCATTTATTACTATTTGTATGACGAAGAAGATTTGGCCCCCATAAAAGAAAAGGGAATTAACGCACAATTGATACGCCTCAATGACACGGACTTTTTAAGCAAGTTAAACGAACATTTTCAATCTTTCGGATTTTGGTTTTACGGTGGAAACAAGCAAGCCGAGGTTCCAAATTATAAACGCGAAAAAACCTTTTCCGAACTTACTTATCTCGTAGATAATTTTACCGAAACTCCCGATGGGAATTATGGTCAAGTGCCGCATAGCTATTTGGCAATTCTGCGTATGGACGTGGATAATTTGGGAAAAATTTTCCTGAAAGGCCTTAGCAACACCACCGGCACCTTTGCCGTTCAGTCCACACTTTCGCATACGTTGGATTGGTTCTTTTCGGGATATTTGAATACACTCCGAAATGATGAAAAATATAAAGACCACGTCAATATCGTTTATTCGGGCGGTGATGATTTGTTCATTGTAGGCCGGTGGGATAAAGTTTTTGAGTTGGCAGTCGAAATCAGAAAAAAATTCCATACACTTACCGGTGAACGCGAAGATTTGGGTATTTCCGGCGGTTTGGTGATGGTTCGGCCTAAATTCCCCGTTTCCAAAGCCGCCCAATTGGCCGAAGACTATGAAAGCAAAGCCAAAAAAGGTAAAAAAGATGCATTAACCGTTTTGGATGAAATCCTGTCTTGGAACGAGCTTTTCGATTGGGAATCCGAAATAAAAAAATGGGAAAAACTTTTTGTCCGGGATGAAGCACTAAGTGCCAGCATTTTGCATCGTATCCAATCGGTGTACGACTTCATCCTTTGGCAAAAAGAACGGAAGGCCGAAAATCCCAATTTCAGGGAAACCAAAGCATACATTTGGCAAACCCTGTATTTTATGGCACGACAACGCGAAAAATATTATGACAAAAAAACGGGAGGAGCCAAACAAGGCAAAGAAGAAGCCCTGGAATTTGTGGATGAGCTCACCAAAAAACTCCTTAACGAAACGGCTTTCCGCAAATATGCCATCATTGCCCGCCTGACCGAACTAAAACGGCGGGATAAGAAAAAAGTGGAAAAAACAAATGAAACCATAAAAAATAATGCCTTATGAATGGACAAAATTTTAAAATCGAGACCGAATGGCTTAATAAGCCTCTTGACCAGAAAACACTGGTTAACATAAGTGAATTTGCCAAAGATTTAGCTAAAAAAGATGGTGGATTAAAATCATTATCCACATCTCAATTACGAAAATTTTTTGGTGAAATGAAAAGAATTCAAATTGATTTTGAAAAAAAGAAAAATGAAATTCCGAAACTTTCCGTCCTTCTTGCATATGCAGTAGGTAGAGATAAAAATAAATTTGGAAAGAATGAAACTAAAATTTTTAAATTCTATAACGCGTTAAAGGATGCTTTAAATAGCTTAATAGATAATCCCAAAAAAGAAGAATTTGATAGGTTAGTGAATATTGTTGAAGCTATTGTTGCCTATCATAAGTATTATGGCGGAAAATAATCATTGTCTAACCTGAAAAACTTAAAATTATGAGCGATATCAAAAAAACCAAAATCATCCAAAAAGTCAAACTTACCTACAAAATGACCCTCCTCACTGGTTTGCATATCGGTGGTAGTAAAGATTTGGTCGAAATCGGCGGTATTGACCTGCCGGTGGTACGAAGTCCGTTAAAAGGTAATCAACCCTACATTCCGGGAAGTTCGTTGAAAGGCAAATTACGCGCATTGTTGGAATACAGCGCGGGAGCAACGGATGTTGGGAAAAGCGCTAACATACTCATAAATAAACTTTTCGGGATAACAGAAAAGAAAAATGGAGATAAAATAGAAGTTGAAGCCCAACGTACTCGCCTCATTGTACGGGATGCTTATCTAACGGATGAATCCGCTAAAAAATTGGACAGCACCGAACTTCCTATGCCTTATACCGAAGTAAAATTCGAAAATACCATCAACCGTATCACGGGAACAGCCGAACATCCGCGACAAATTGAACGTATTCCGGCTAATGCACAATTTGATGTGGAGTTTATCTTGACGCTTTTTGAACTACAAAAAGAAAACGGTGATATCGTAAAAGATAACAAACAAGATTACTTAGATCTCCTCAAAAAAGGGATAAAACTACTAGAAGCGGATTATCTGGGCGGTAGCGGAACCCGTGGTTATGGGCAAGTTGAATTTAAAGAGATTAAAGAAGAAACCTTATGGCCCGGCGATAAAGAATTATCCGAACAAAATCAAGAATAAACCCATGAGACGTTTTACCGTTTATCGCCTCCACTTTGAGGAACCTTTACATATCAGTTCGGCCAGGGAGGATTATAGCGACAGTGCGCGCTTTGTGCATTCCGACACCTTTTATGCGGCCTTGACTCAAACCTGGCACTTGCTACACCCGGATACGCCTTGGGAACCGGATTTTCGCATCAGTTCGTTATTTCCGTTTTTGAAAACAAAGGACAAAATCCATTATTATTTCCCCAAACCCAAATGGCCTGTATTGATTGAAAACGACCGGGATGTGGACATCAAAAAAATGAAGAAAATCCGTTGGTTGGAGAAGGATGCATTCGAAGCTTTGCTGAAAGGCGAAAATATCTTCCTCCGTGAATGGTCTCCTTCGCCTTTGACGCCTTCGCATTCGGCCTTTTTTCCTTTTGCCGGCGAAACAGGCCAAATGGCCATTTATAAGTCGTCGTTATTAACGCGCGTGCAGGTGCCACGCGATTTGAGCAAGGATTCCGAGCCCTTTCCGTTCGAAAAAATCTATTTTACCAAGCAGGCCGGATTATTCTTTTTGCTGGAAGGCGACACCAAGGACTTGGAACAATTGCTTGACTTGATGAGCAAAACCGGATTGGGCACCGATCGCACTTACGGTTACGGGTTTTTCAAATACGAAAAAGACGAAATTTCCTTGGACATCCCGGCCGATGGTGAGTATCAAACAAACCTTTCGTTGTTTTTGCCCCAAATCGGAACCTTTGATTTTGGCCGCGTAAAATATTACGGACTTTTGAAGCGTGGCGGATACATCAGTTCGTTTCCCTATTACGGTTTACGAAAAAAGAGTGTGTATATGTTTGAAGAAGGTTCGGTGTTTAACGGCAATCTAAATACCGAAGGGAATACGGTGGATTTACGCCCCGGTAATCTTGTGGACCATCCGGTTTACCGGAATGGTCAGGCCATTTTTATTCCGATGAAAACAATACAATAAATCGATTAGATATGGAAAACACATATAAAATCAAAATACTGACACCCACCCATATCGGATCCGAAAACGAACCGCTCAAAGAAGGTTTTGATTACTTTACCGAAAAAGGCAAAACACATTTTATTAAGTGGACCGAGGTTTTTAAGGATGATCGATTGAGTTACGAGGTTGAGAAGGAAATCATATCAGGATTTTTATCGGATTCCTTGAAAAGCGAACTCATCCAAAGCAAACTTACCACCGTTAAACAGAACTTATCCTTGAAAGGTGACGTCCGCGAACATATTACCAACCGGTTTACCGGCAACCCCATCATACCGGGCTCTTCCATTAAGGGGGCCATCCGGTCGGTGTTGTTAAATTGGTTGATGGAAAAAACCGGAGAAAAACAAAATGCAAGAGAGAAATTTATAAATAAAAAACAAGAATCTTCTATAAATAAAAAACAAGAATCTTCGCTTCAAAAAAAGTTTTTTGGTGTTTCATCCGATGGAAGCGACTTTATGCGCTTCTTTCAAGTTTCGGATGTGGAGTTTGAAACGGAGCCGGATTATATAGCCAGTAAAGTACTTAGCATGGGCAGAGATTACATAAGTATATGGAAACATGGACCTAACATAAAAGACAAGAATAAAAAATTCAAAACAGAAGGTTTTACTACCAACTATCAAATCATTCCGTTAAATAGCATATCGGAGCATTTAAAAATAAGTTGGGAGAAAGAAAAATGGGAAAAAGAGTTGAAAAAAAATAGAAAAGAGCAGAACGATATAAAGGATAAATTTTCTTTGTTTGTAGATAAAATTGAGGAAGAGATAGAAAATTTACGTAAAAGAAATAACCGAAGCCCAAGAGATGAAAGAAAATTAAGAGAGCTCAAAAACATTCATAATGTTTATAGGCTATTGAATGAATTCTCCATATCCAAATTATTCCAAATCATCAACGATTACACCATTGCTTTTGCCGATAAAGAAATAGAGTTCCATAACAAGTATAATCAAGCACAGTATTCCGATAAATTAGTTGAGGCATGGCATGAAATCAAAAAGTTAGCACAACAAGCCCAAGAGGCAGGAAACAAATACGCCATTTTACGCCTGGGCCAGGGTTCGGGCTTTCATAGTGTAACCGGTGATTGGCAATTTGATACTCATATAATTACAGGAATAAAAGAAAAAGACAAGAAAGGGAAAATAATTAATAGAGGAGTAATCAACAATAAAGAAGCAGCCAAAACCCGCAAATGGGCTTTCCGGATAAACGGTAACAATCCCGAATTTTTCCCCATGGGTTTTATTGCCATTGGCGATGTGCCGGAGAATTTAAAGTTTGAGAGTCAAATACTTGATAAAAAGTCTCAATCTACCGGTAATCCCAAACCTCAACCCGAACCACCAAAAGCCTACGAACCCACCTGGAAAAGTTTAAAAAACCTAAAACGTGGGGATATTATTGATGCAGAGGTTACGGGTTTTGAAAAACCATATATTCTATGCAAGGTATTTGTAGAGGAAATAAAGGACAAAATTTTCAAAGTCAAGTATAACGCAGGAAAAGAACCGGGCACTATGCTTCAATTGAAAGTAAACAATATTGAAGGCAAAGGTGAAAATAAAAGGTTACCAGAAATTTTGACTTTATATAAAGTTATCAACCATGGCCAGTAAAGTCCTTATCACTTTTTTAGGTACAGGCCGTTTAAACAAGGAAGGGAGCAATACCCGGGACTATGCCAAAGTAACATATTTATTCAATGGCAAAAAATTCAAATCATCCTTTGTTTCGCTCATTCTGGCCCGGGAACTGAAAGCCGGTAAAATCATTATCATCGGCACCTTGAAATCCATGTGGGAGGAACTGTATTTGAGAATTTTGGGCGAAGGAAATATTAATGAAGATTTTTATCTTGAACTGACCGAACTGCACAAAACGTATAAGGATATAAATGATGATGTTTACCGTATCATTTCCCGTTTGGAAAAAGAAGTATCGGAAAAGGCCGGGCTTAACATAAAAATTTTATTATTAAAAAACGGCATCAATCAAGACGAAATAGATTTCAATATTGATGTAACGATTGATTTTCTTCAAAATCAACTCTTGGGTGATATAAAATGGGAGGTTTATGTGGATATAACCCATGGTTTCAGGTCCATGGCTTTTATCATCAACCAAGTTATCTTTTATTTTTCCCAAGTCTTTGACGATCAAATAAAATTCCGTAAAATATATTACGGCATGATGGAAGTGATCAAAGATTTGGGATATGCGCCTATTGTAAGTTTATCCCGATTAATCGACCTGAACCAATGGGCCCAGGCAAGCTATGCATTCAAGCATTTCGGGAATGCCTACCTGCTTTCTGATTTATTGACAAACAAAAAAGATAATCCGGCCAAAAAGGTACTAAAAGAATTTTCAAATACGCTAAACCTTAGCTTGATTTTTCACGTTAAAAAACAATTGAGAGCTTTGGATAAATTGATAAAACAGGAATATCATTCTTCCTTAGCAAGCTTAATTATTCCGAGGGTGATTCAAGATTTTGCATCGTTTTTCGGATCAAGCAGCGAGTCTTTAAAAGATTCGGTATTTCAAATAAAATTGGCCCGTTGGCATTTTAACCGCAAAAATTTCGGGCTAGCGGTTATTGTTTTGTATGAAGCGGCAATAACCTGGATCTGTGAAAACGAAAATTTAGTACCAACGGCAAGAAACGACAGGGAAAGGGCAAAAAGTTTATTGAGTGATAAAAATTATCATGATTTGCGAAATATTTTGAGCAAATATAAAATCGATAATATCCGTAATGGCGTAGCCCACCAATTACCGAAGCAAATCCCCGTATCCACGGCCATCAAAAACTTGGAATCGGCACTAAATGAACTTGAAAAAATTATTTTGGTATGAAAAATAAAGTTTTAGTTAGTATTATCAGTGATCAAACCTTGCCCGTGGTTCAAATGATTAAAGAATTCCCGGGAATTCAAGAACATATTTTTTTATCTTCCGACAAAGTGAAAGACAAGGAAAAGTGGATAATAGAATCTACTAAAATAAACTCTGAAAAAGTCCGTTCAATTTTAATAAATCCGTATGACCCGCAAGAAGTTACAACTAAACTAAATGATAATCGTGATGTGTTTGAAGAATATGAAGATGTAATACTAAACATCACAGGAGGAACTAAATTAACCACACTGGCCGCCTATGATTTTTTTAAAGACCTTGGTGCAACCATTTATTATGTAACAGGATATAAAGATGTATATTGGAAACTTTTCCCTAAT
This sequence comes from Flavobacteriales bacterium, assembly GCA_027003085.1. GTDB lineage: Bacteria > Bacteroidota > Bacteroidia > Flavobacteriales > Flavobacteriaceae > JAADED01. The sequence goes on along the minus strand of JALWYR010000275.1, from coordinate 220 downwards.
AAAGGTCAACGTAAACTTTCATTAAAAACCAAAGTAAGCCTTGAAGAATATTTAATTGCATATGGATTTCCAATTGATAAAAAAAGCCAACCTAAATTTGATTTTGAAACTGCAAAAAGTGTATTTAATTATTTTATTAAAAATGGGATCAAGAACAATAGCAAACCTTTGGATATTCTACGGAATAGTCGTAAAAAGAAAAATCTTAACATTGATACAT
>JALWYR010000274.1 GCA_027003085.1 Flavobacteriales bacterium | reverse complement strand
CCCCGTCGGCTCATACCGCTCCCATCCCTGGCGCGTTTGGCGCGCGATAAATCGCGCTTGAATATCGAACACCGAGTAATCGATTTAAGATTTACGATTTGCGTTCTCCTACTGCAAATATTGAAGGCGAAAACCGTAACGCGGAATAACAAAGGGAAGCAATACGGAGCGCCTGGATTCCCGCTTTCGCGGGAATGACATACCGGGGGCAACACGGGGGAAACCCGCTCCGTCGGTATCCCGCTTGCCCTTCGGGTATTGGGAGAAAAAATCCAAGATTCGCGAAGCGAATAAAAAAATCTTTTTCACCAAAATAGGCGGGCAAAATTTGGAAACCCGGGGCGCAGCCCGCCAAATTTTGACCGCGGTTTTCGGGGCGTCATAAATTTCACTCCTATGACGCCCCGAAAAATTTATTGAAAAAGTGCTCTTTTCTTTGTTCGGCGAAGCCGAACAAAAAACATTACAAGCCGCCCTCGAATAATGAATACCGGACAATTGAACATTGATTTCCGATTTACGTTCTCCTACTGTAAACATTGAAGCAACGCGTCATTTCGATGGAGCGCCCGAAGGGCGCGACTGAGAAATCTCGACACGAGCAATTCATACAAGGCGGAATGTTACGTTCCTATTGTTCAATCCGTGAAGAGATTCCTCGTCGTTTTGCCTTGTTGATGCCGGCAAAACTCTGTCGGAATGACATTGGTCTGCTATTGTAAACATTAAAGGCAAAACCGCCCGTGGGTTTGTCGCATTGTGTATGACAAAGGAAGGCAAACCGGAACGCCCGGATTCCCGCTTTCGCGGGAATGATATATAGGGGCCGCATTCCCCGACTTTGCAGGCGGGCATCCGGCTCCGGTTGAAACATTCGTGTATACGCTTGTCCGCTACTGTAAACATTGAAGGCCGGCTTCGCCATGCTTGTCCGCGCCAGCGGGCGCAGCGGTATCCTTGCACGGCAGCCGGCGAAAGTTTTTGTGCCGGCGGCGGGGGCTTCGCCGCTCCGACAAGAAGACCACGGCGCCGGCCCTACAAAAACTGCCGGATGGAGGGCAAGATAATAGCGAAGCACGCGGCGGCTGCCACGTGAACGCGCCGCAGTGCGAATAAGCATGAAGCAATGCGGCATGCGTGAACGTGTGCAGCCGGGCGCCCAAAAAATTTTATTCTTTACCGAAATTTTTGAGTCGCTGTTCCCAATCGGGTGTTTGCGACAGGTAGGCGAAATTGTCGGTGGCATACAGGGTGGCCGCCTGCATGAGCAATTGTGTGCGGTAGTTGATCGTTTGCTTGGTCAATTGCAGGGCCGTATCGCCGCCTTCGAGGATGGTGGCGGCCAGTTCGGCGGTTCGTTTTTCCAACGCTTCGGGTTCGGCGATGTAGTGCACCAATCCCATTTCCAAGGCCTGCGGGGCATCCAGCTGGCGGCCGGTGAGTAAAAGATCCATTGCCTTGGCCCGTCCCACCAGACTTTCCAGTAGCAGCGTGCATCCCGCAGGGAGAATGGCGCCCAATTTTACGGCCGGATAACCCACGCGCGCGCCGGTGCTCATCAGCCGTATGTCGGCTGCCGTGGCCATACCGAAACCGCCGCCCAAAGCCAAGCCGTTGATCACCGCCAAAGTGGGCTTGGGAAAACCGAAAATCCGTTCGGCCGTGCTTTCGAGCAAGCGCGCAAAACGCTTGGCCTCATCCACCGTATCGAGCGTTTGCAAGCACTTCAAATCCACGCCCGACGAAAAACTTTTTCCTTCACCGCTGATGACCAGCATCCTGACCGTTTCATCTCCGGCCAAGCGGTCGAGCAGGGCTTGGATTTCGTCGAGCATTCCGGTATCCATGGCATTCCACTTGTCGGGACGGTTGAAAAACATGTAACCTACGGCGCCCTTTTGCCGGTAAATAATTTTTTCCATTCGCTTTATTTTTGAAAATAAACGCTGCCGAGGCGTTCGATATATTTTCCGATAATGTCGAATTCGATATTGACCTTGTCGCCGGTTTTGAGCCGGTGGAAGTTGGTATGCTCATAGGTATAAGGAATAATAGCCACGTCAAAACTGCGCTCACCGATGTTGAACACCGTCAAGCTGACGCCGTTCACGGCCACCGAGCCCTTTTCCACCATCACGTGCAGGGGTTTGTCTTCAAAGGTAAAGGTATAGATATGACTTCCGTCGGCCTGACGTATATCCGCCACCCGGGCCGTTTGGTCCACGTGTCCTTGAACAATGTGGCCGTCGAGCCGGTCGTTGATGCGCACCGAACGTTCCAAATTGACCAGATCGCCCGGCTTCAAGTCGCCCAAATTGCTACGCAAAAGGGTTTCTTCGATGGCCGTAACCGTGTAGGTTTTTTCGGTTTTATCCAAATCCACTACCGTCAGGCATACGCCGTTGTGGGCAATGCTTTGGTCGATGCCTATTTCGTCGAAAAAGGGAGCGCGAATCCGGAAATGCTTGTTGCTTCCTTCGCTCCGGATGCCGGTGATTTGACCCGTGTGTTCAATGATTCCTGTAAACATAGCGCCGCAAGGTATTAAAATTATTGCCTAAATTTACGAATTGAAAAGGAACCGGAACTGATGATGCACAAAAAAGACCTCAAAATACGTGTGGGTATTAGCATAGGCGACCTCAATGGCATTGGTCCCGAAATTATTTTGAAAACATTTTCCGACAACCGGATGTTCGAATTTTGCACGCCCGTGGTGTTCGGCTCCACCAAGGCCTTGTCCTATTATCGCAAGGCCCTCAACCTGAACGTGCAGTTTTACGGCATCGGGCATTTGAACAATATGGCACCACGGCGTTTGAACGTGCTCAATATGTGGCGCGATGTGATCAACATACAAATGGGTAAGCCCGACCCGGTTACGGGTCGCTATGCCGTGGAGTCGTTCGTGCGGGCCGTGGAAGCGCTGAAAAACGACGAAATCGATGTATTGGTTACCGCACCTATCAATAAACACACGGTGCAGTCCGAAGATTTCGATTTTCCGGGCCACACCGACTATTTGGCCCAGGCCTTCGGCCAACCGGCCTTGATGTTTATGATTTCGGATGAATTGAAGGTGAGTTTGGTAACCGACCATTTGCCCTTGCGGCACGTGTCCACGCAAATCACCGCCGAACGCATCAAGGACAAAATCCGTATGACACACCGGAGTTTACAATTGGATTTCGGCATCGAAAAACCCAAAATCGCCGTTTTGGCGCTCAATCCGCATGCCGGCGACCACGGGCTTATCGGCAAGGAAGATACCGACATTATTGCACCGGCCGTTCAGACGCTTTTCGAAGAGGAAGATATTTGGGCCTTTGGCCCCTATGCGGCCGACGGGTTTTTCGGTTCGGGTCAATACCGGAATTTTGATGCCGTGGTGGCCATGTATCACGACCAGGGTTTGATACCTTTCAAACTGCTTAGCTTCGGCCAAGGCGTAAATTTTACGGCCGGATTGCCCAAAATCCGCACTTCGCCCGACCATGGCACCGCTTACGAAATTACGGGCCAAGGCATTGCCGACGAAAGTTCGTTCCGCCAGGCGGTTTACCGGGCCGTGGATTTGTTCCGCACCAGGAAGGAAAATTTGGAATTATTGGAAAACACTTTGGATAAAACCTCCACCGGAAATACCTTGCAAACCGGACAAACCCGGGAAGAAAAACAAGAATAAAAAAATCTGTGCCGATGGACTATGCTTTGATTTGGACGGAATTGATTATGATTGGAACGGCTTTTCTTTCGTCTTTTTTGTTTACCAACTTATTTTTTAAGGCATCGACCCGTAAAACAAGTGTGATTTTCTATGGTGCCATTGCCGGATATTTGGGAAAATATTTAATGGATAACTACGGTTTGTTTGTTTTTTCCGCCGGCAGTTGGGATTGGTTGATTATGATTTTAAAGGTGGTTTTTGCCACCGGATTATTTGTTTTCGTGCTTTATGAAATCACCCGTAACAGGGCCAAGGAAATATGACAAAACTAAGTGTAAACATTAACAAAATCGCCACGCTACGGAATGCACGCGGCGGAAATTTCCCCGACCCTTTGGTTTTTGCGCGCAAAATTCAGGAGTTCGGCGCCCAAGGCATCACGGTGCATCCGCGTCCCGACGAGCGTCATATCCGCTATGCCGACGTGCGCGCTTTGCGCCCTTTGGTGTGGACGGAATTCAATGTGGAAGGCAATCCCATTCCGCGTTTTTTGGACTTGGTTTTGGAAGTCCGCCCCGACCAGGTTACTTTGGTGCCCGACGATCCTGACCAAATCACATCGGACCACGGGTGGGATACCATCAAACATCGTGATTATTTGAAGGATATCATCGGCCGGTTGAAAGAGGCCGGCATCCGCACATCGATTTTTGTGGATCCGGTGCCCGAAATGGTGGAAGGCGCCGTGCATACCGGCACCGACCGTATCGAACTCTACACCGAGTCCTACGCCCGCGGTTTTGCCGAAGGCAAAGCGGAACAAGCGGTCAAGCCCTATGCCGAAGCGGCACGCTTGGCCCACCGTTTGGGTCTTGGCATCAATGCCGGACATGATTTGAATTTGGACAATGTGGAATATTTTGTCCGTCATGTGCCGCATGTGGCCGAAGTTTCCATCGGGCATGCCTTGGTGGTGGAAGCACTGTGGTATGGCATGGAAAACACCGTGCGTATGTATTTGCATAAATTGGCAAGCGTTGAACACTGAATCACGGATTTGGCATTCGAACATATTGGGAACCGGAAAGGATTTGGTCATCCTGCACGGTTTTTTGGGTATGGGCGACAATTGGATTAGCTTGGCGCGACGTTGGGCCGCCGGCGGTTTTAGGGTTCATTTGCCCGATTTGCGTAACCACGGCCAATCCTTTTGGGACGAACGCTTCGACTTCGAAGTGCTTTTAGACGATTTAAGGCGTTATATCGGCCACCACCAATTGCATAAACCGCACATTATCGGCCATTCCTTGGGTGGGAAATTGAGCATGTTCGATGCCTTGGACGAGCCCGGAAACCGTGGAAAATATGTGGTGTTGGACATTGCCCCGCGGGCCTATGGCCGCCGTCACGATTTTATTTTCCGTGCCGTCCGGCAAACCAGCCCCGGCCAATGCCGCACCCGCAACGAAGTGGAAGCCCAATTAATGCCTCACTTACCACAGGCCCACATCCGCCGCTTTGTGATGAAAAACCTCAAACGCCTGCCCGGCGGCGGTTTTGCGTGGAAAATTCCTTGGGATATTTTGGAAAAATCGGTTGAAAACATAGGCCGTGCACTTCCCCAAGGAAAGTCAAGTAATGCAAATATTTTGTTTCTTCGCGGCGAAAATTCGGATTTTGTTCTTGATGATGATATTGCGCAAATCAAACAAATATTTCCCCGGGCGCAAATCCACTCTATTCCCGGCGCCGGCCATTGGCTTCACGCCGAACAACCCGAAATGGTTTACCGGATCATTACGGATTTTTTGAATGCCTAAAAAACAGGCCTTAAATCAATAAAGATAATACCATAGCGCCAAGCGGTAACTTAACAGCGCAATACAACGGAAAAAAACTCCGTGCAACGCTGTGGTTAAAATTAAAAAAACCACAGAGGACACAGAGTAAATTTTCACAGAGTAACACAGAGGGTTAGTTTCTTGTAAGATTAGGCCGGATTGCAAAATAGCAATGTCCGTCAATGTTTTCAGTAGCGGAAAGAAAAAACTCTGTGATACTCTGTGCCGTACTCCGTGCAACTCTGTGATTAAATTATAAGGAATAAACCACAGAGGACACAGAGTTAATATTCACAGAGTAACACAGAGGATAAAATTCCCGAAAGATTGTGCAGAATTGCAAAATAGCAATGTCCATCAATGTTTACAGTAGCGGAAAGAAAAAAAAACTCTGTGATACTCTGTGCCGGACTCCGTGTAACTCTGTGGTTAAATTAAATAAAACAAACCACTGAGGGCACAGCGTTAATTTCACAGAGTAACACAGAGGGTGAGTTTTTTGTAATGTAGCGGTATTATTGTGCAATATATTGACAGAAATTGATTATTGATCAATAACTTACCAGGCAGCGCCCACGGGTATGACATTTGCTTATTGATTAAAAATTCAATTATACATAACGAAAATATTAACATTTGGAACTGGTACACCTATATTGTTTTATTAAAATATGTGTTTATGTTATTAAAACTTTGGCAATTGATGTTGGTTTACTTATCTGTTACAGTTCACGATAAAATTAAAACCGGATAAAATATCGTAATAATAAGCTGACAACAAATGACTTAATGGTTTATTTGCCGGTAAATTGTATTTTATTGAAAAATTTGTATATTTGTTGCATGAATCCCGGCCAATTAAAATATTTTAAAAAACCTAACCACAAACCATAAACCGCTATGAAACGTTTCTTTACTTTCATCATGCTTATGTGGCTGGGTTTGGCGTTTGCCCAGAATAACGACGGTGTAACCTACTACGCCAAAATGAAATCGGTTACATCGGAATTGGATTCATCCAAGTTCAAAAACCAAATCCTGTACAACCGGGTTTTTCCTTGGGCAGGATTGCAGGTGTTCAACCAAAACGGCCGAACGGATACCACTTCGGGCGACCATTTGCAACAAGCCGTTTATGAGCTCTATCTTGCTGGGGGGGCAATTTAAGCTCCTGAATCCCGACCGCTTGCATCATTTGAACATGGCTGCCCGGGCACACCGGCAAGTGATGGTGGGCTTGCTTAATGTGGATTTTACTTACATTCCACCAGAGGCCTTTGATCAAACCGACCCTAAGATGCTTATCGACAGCACAGGCCAGGAAGTAAAATACCGGGAAATTGCCGGCAAGGATCCTTATGAAAACCTGCAAGCCGTGGTCATTGGGCCTTATGAGAACCGGATAACCACCGATGCTTCGGGCGTGGTGCATTTTAATTTCCTTTACGGCTTGATGCAATTGACGGATAATCCGGTAAAAAACCTGTATGTGGATTTTGGGGATGGAACTACGCACATGTTGTTCCAAGACAGGGAGTTGAAAACCTTTTACTTGGATCATACTTTTGCCAGCAGCGGCGAAAAAATCCTGCATTTTACCGGAAAACTGGACGACGATACGCCCATCGACACATACGCCCGCTTGCAAGTGGAGATTCCGGCCCAGCAACGTGCAACTGCCAATATTACCACCTATCGCCTGCGTGCCAGCGAATATTTCCATAACTACCCGGGCGACCCCGACATTGTAGATGACCCCGATTTCCTGGAAATCAACAAAAACCCGGAAATTGAATACGGCATTCTCTATGCCACCGGTTCAAACGGGCAGCTGCGTAGGCCAATTATTATTACAGATGGGTATGATCCTGGGGATTCATATTCGGTAAATAATTTTGCAGAAGATTATCGTTTCTTTTTTCATAACCTGCAAAACCAAGGATATGACGTAGTCATAGTCAATTTTCCCCAATATCTAATCGGTCAGGTAAAAGAGCGCCTGATTATCAAACATCACGGTGGAGGGCCGGATGTGGATGATGTTTGGGAATTTTATGTGGATCGATACCGGGATGGTGGCGATGATTATATCGAGCGTAATGCCAAGGCATTGGAAGCCCTGATTCGTCATATCAATGCCCAATTGGTGGCCAATGGGTATCCGGAAGAACATTTGGTGGTGATAGGCCCCAGTATGGGTGGCTTAATCACACGCTATGCTTTGGCCGAAATGGAACAAAACGGCGAAGACCACAACACCCGGCTTTGGGTGGCCTTTGATGCACCCCTCCAAGGAGCCAATATTCCGGCGGCCTATCAATTTGCCGTTTGGTATTTGAACACCTATTCCTATCAATTAATTCATTATGGCGGTAGCCAAGTAAGCAATGCCTTGAACGGTGCGGGTGTTTTTGGTGGCATCCGCCGCCTTGTTCGTCCGGCGCCCAAGCAAATGCTGGTGGATCATTTGCGTTCGGTTTCCAACAATGTGATGCGGGGCGGCGCTCCCGGATTCCGTAACCGCTTTATGCAAAACCTGAATGCGGTGGGCTATCCTATGCAATGCCGCAAAATTGCTTTGATCAACGGAAGTTTTAACGGAACCACCTATGCGGCACCCGGCACGCCGATTTTGCAAGCCGATGTGCACGTGAATTTAGGTTTAATTCAAGCCAATTTTAATGTACATTTAAAGCATTCGGGTAGTTCGGGTACAAACGAGGCCTTATATGTGCAAATTCCATGGGTTATTGAACGATTAATAGGTTTGGGAGATGCGCATAAATACATTTATACCGATGCCGCCCGCGGAAGTACCGATGTAGCACCGGGAAGCTATTATCCGTTTACCGATGCCAATGGAAATTCATATACCCCCGATAACTTTTCGCCATATTCGTATGATTTTTCGGCATTCGGAACACGGGTACATTTGGAAATCAATAATCCGTTTTTTGCCTTTATTCCCACCAAAAGCGCTTTGGATTTCCAAGGCCCGGAGTGGCTAAACGAAGACCTGTGTAGTACTTATGGCAATTTGGTGGTTACCCAACATACGCCGTTTGATTCCTATTATGCGCCATTGGAAAATCAGGAGCATGTTATTATTACCAATGCTTCGTTGCAATGGTTGAACCAAGAGATAAACGGCAATCCCCAACCGCCATATCCGCAAAACTGCCAAGCCCAACTGGTTTTGACCGGTCCCAACCGGCTGTGTCCCGGCTTTCAAGGTACCTACCGTACCAATATCCCCGTTACGTGGAGCGTAAGCCAGTTGAATATTATCAGTCAAACCCCCATGGAATTGGTGGTGGAAAAAACCAATCCGTTTAATGTTTCGCAGGTAACGGCCACCTCGTCCGACGGGCAAGTGCAAAGCAAAACCATCTATTGCCATCCGGTGATCGATACCCATGTGCATGACTATACGGTGGATTTGGTTTCGGGCGATGCAAACCTGGCCTTGAACGACCAAAACATCACCGATGTGGTTTGGGAGCAAACCCATGGCAATGCTTCCTTTACTTTTGCCGGCGACCGTGAAGCCCGTTTTACCGGCGGCGACTATTACGGAACGGTAACCGTAAGCAACGACAAGGGTTCCACCACCAAGGTATTTTTCGGCCCCGAACCGGACAAATGCTATATTATCAAAAAAGTAGGGCCCGACAAGTTTCAGGTAATCGACCGCTGCGGCGGCTATCAGGTTATAGCCACCATGCCCTTGAAAGAGATTTACGACGAGTTTGGTTCCAAACTGGGTGATGCACCGGTGGTCAACGATAAGCTGGACGTAAGCCAAAGCGGCCAAAGCGGTGATATCCGCATTATTAAGGTAGAGGTAAACGGAGAAACGATCAGCAAACGCTATATTAAGGACTGATTTTGGTGTGATTTTTGTAATAACAAAGCATAAAAACCCGATAAAATGAAAACTTTAAAAATATTACTGGTACTTTTTTCCTTGTCCCTTACGGCGGTGCACTGTAAGGATAACCTAAACCAAAATATAGGCGACGACGGCTTGCCTCATGGTGAAAATACCATGTACT
>JALWYR010000273.1 GCA_027003085.1 Flavobacteriales bacterium | reverse complement strand
TTACGGTGGCGGGTATGTTTCTTTCGGGACTTATTGCCTACACGCTTTGCCGCTGGTCGGGCCACCGGATTTTGCGCTGGGTATTGGGCGGCGAGGACGAAATGCGCCAGGTGCGCGAATTGTTCCATACCTACGGTTCCGGAGCGCTTATTGTTTCACGGGCATTGCCTATGTTGCCCGAGTCCACTTGTTGCTTGGCCGGAATACACCGTATGCCCTTCGGCAAATTTGCGTTGTTTTACCTTTTGGGCACTTTGCCCTACGCCGTGGTGTTGGTATATCTGGGTTCGGTGAGTTCGCGCGAAAATCCCTATCCGGCCCTTTTGGGCATTTCGGGGGTTTATGTTATTTTGTGGGCCATATGGTGGAAAATGATTCGAAAAAACAACAAGCCCTCGTGAACAAGCCGGCCATTGCTTTCGAAACCTTGGGCTGCAAGCTCAATTTTGCCGAAACATCGGCCATTGCCCGCAGCATTACGGCGGCCCGCAGGGTGCCTTTCGACGGCCCGGCCGATGTGTATGCCATCAACACCTGCACCGTAACGGCCAATGCCGAAAAAAAATTGCGCGAGCTTGTGCGTCAAATCAAACGGCGGAGGCCCGGCGCCAAGGTGATTGCTTTCGGCTGTTTTGCCCAACGCGACGCCCGGACCGTGGCAGCCATTCCGGGCGTGGACTTGGTGTTGGGACTCAACGAAAAATTCCGGCTCAACGAATATATCGAACCTTTGCTACGCGGCGAAACGGGTGGCATTGTGGAAGGCGAAAGCACGGAGCATTTGCCTTTTTTGCCGGCTTTTTCGTCGGGCGACCGGACGCGTTCGTTTCTTAAAATCCAGGACGGCTGCGACTATCCGTGCACCTATTGCATCATCCCCGCCGCACGGGGCAAAGGCCGTAATCCCACCTTGGAAAGCATTGTGGAACAAGCCCGGATGTTGGCCGGCCAAGGTGTAAAGGAAATCATCCTGACGGGCGTCAATATCGGCACATTCCGGGACGAAAGCGGAGCAAATCCGCACAACTTTTTGGATTTGATCCGCGCCTTGGACCAAGTGGAAGGTGTGGAACGTTACCGCATTTCGTCCATCGAGCCCAATTTGCTCACCGGTGAAATTATCCGTTTCACACTGACCCGCAGCAGGGCGTTTTTGCCGCATTTTCATATTCCGTTGCAAAGCGGAAGCAATACGATTCTTGCCCTGATGCGCCGCCGCTACCGGCGCGAACTGCACCGCCAAAGGGTGGAACAAATCAAGGCCTTGCAACCCGGTGCAGGCGTGGGCGTGGATGTGATTGTGGGCTTTCCGGGCGAAACCGACGAACTGTTCCGCGAAACCTACGCTTTCCTGAAAGAACTGCCGTTTACCTACCTGCACGTGTTCCCGTATTCCGACCGGCCGGGCACGCCGGCTTCGCAAATGAGCGGCAAGGTGCCCGTGGCTGTCAAAAAGGAACGCAGCCGGCTTTTGCGCGAATTGTCGGCCCGCAAACACGGACTTTTTGTAAGTGAACAATTAGGCCAAGTGCGTCCGGTTTTGTTCGAAAACGATGTTCGCAACGGCCGCATTTACGGATGGACCGACAATTATATCCGCGTGTCGGTTCCCAATGCGCCCCACCTGCCCGGAAGCATTCGCCGGGTGCGTTTGGTCGAACAAACCGCTTACGGAGCCACCGGAAAAATCATCGAAGGATGAAACGGATCTACCTGATGCCCGGTATGGGCGCCGGAAGCCATATTTACCGCCACATCCGTTGGCCGGCGGGCTACGAGATTGTGCCTATGGAATGGCTGATGCCCCAAAGCCCCACCGAACCCCTTTCCCGCTATGTGGAACGGCTGATAGCGCACTACGCCGTGGCACCCGGCAGCATTTTGGCGGGAATGTCGTTCGGCGGCGTGATTATCAACGAAATGAGCCGGCAATTGCCGGTGGCCGGATTGATTTTTATTTCCACGGTCAAGACACACAGGGCCTTTCCGCCACGTTTCCGGTGGGCGCGCAAAACGGGCATTTGGCGGGGGTTCCCCTACGGCTTGATTACCCGTCCCGAACGGCTTGCGCCTTGGATGCCGGTGCGCGTGCTACGTAAGCGTTTGCAGTTGTATGCCGATTATATGAGTATGCGCAACACCGGTTATTTCCGCTGGGCTATGCGTAGTATTTTGCATTGGAAGGGCGATGTTCCCGGGTTGCCCTATGTGCACATCCACGGCACGGCCGACCACATTTTTCCTTACCGGCGTCTCACGGGCCGGGTAGAACCGGTGGAAGGCGCCGGACATTTGGCCTTGATGACGCACCCGCGCCGGGTTTCGGCCTTGATTGCTGATTTTTTAAAGGATTTTTAGGGCGCCCCGGCGCCCGGTTTCGGGGCCCCGCCGGCGGGCGGATGCCCGCGGCGGATGGCCGGATGTTGAAATGGATATATGGTCGCACCCGGGCCCCGCGGCGAAGCCGCGGGGCCCGGTGCTTGCTGATTTTCAACCGGATACATCCGGCCATCCGCCCGGCGCGCTGGTGCGCGCCGCGGCGGGGCCACGGCCGCCGTTTCACGTGGCGGAGCACGCTCACGCCGGCCGGCCCGAAATCCGGCGCCGTCGGGCTGTCCGCTCAAATGCGGCTCGGGCAAGGCCGGTTTTTGTAAAGCCGGCACCGGAGTCTTCTTGTCGGAGCGGCGAAGCCTCCGCTGCCAGCACAAAAAATTCGGCCTGCCCTTCGCCGCATAACCGCTCCCATCCCTGGCGCTTTGGGCGCGCGATAAATCGCGCGTCCACAATGGAACATCCGGCCTTGGTTGAAACATCCGGGTTTATGCTTGTCCACTACTATAAACATTGAAGTAGGGTGCTATTTCGATGAAGCGTCCGAAGGGCGCG
>JALWYR010000272.1 GCA_027003085.1 Flavobacteriales bacterium | reverse complement strand
GCATCACCCACCACCTCCTACAACATCGCAGCATTCACGAACCCTACACCGTCAAGGATTTCGAACACGAAGCCCTGGAACGGCTCCAAACGCTTTTCGAACGTTATCCCGTGGTAATAATGACCGGAGGAACGGGACTCTATTTCCAAGCAGTCAATCAGGGCTTGGATGCCATGCCCGACATTCCCGCGCATATCCGCCAACACTTGGAAACCGAACTGCAAACCCACGGCCTCGGCCCGCTACTGGACGAACTCCAACGCCACGACCCCGCCTACTACGCCCGGGTGGACCGTCAAAACCCCCGCCGGGTGCTGCGCGCCTTGGAAATTATCCGCCACACGGGCAAGCCGTTCAGTCATTTTCGCACGGGCAAACCCGCTCACCGCCCTTTCCGCTCCTTATGGATTGGCTTGGATGCACCGCGTCCGGCCCTCTACCGGCGCATCGAACAGCGCACCGAACAAATGATTGCCCGCGGCCTGGAAGACGAAGTGCGCCAACTGTTTCCTTGGCGCCAACGGCAAGCACTGCAAACCGTAGGCTACCGCGAATGGTTCCCCTACTTCGAAGGCCGTGCCACTCGCCAACAGGTCATCGATGAAATCAAGAAAAACACCCGCCGCTACGCCAAGCGCCAACTCACCTGGTTCCGTCGCAATCCCCACATTCGTTGGTGGGACATCACCCGCCATACATCCCTTGAACTGGCTGGCGAAGTGGAAACCTACATCCGCGAACACCTCCGGGCCGACGGCAAGCCCTAAGTTTTTACAGAGAATTATTTTTCGGGCGCCCCGGCGCTCGGGTTCGGCGGCTTCGCCAACGCCAAGCGCTTCGGCCGGCGGAGCGTCCTTCCGCTTGGCGTGCCGAACACCGGCGCCGTCGGGCTGTCCGCTCAAATGCGGCTCGGACAAGGGCGATTTGCCAATTGCCGGCGCCGTGGTCTCTTGCGCTGCGAGCCCCCGCCGCCGGCGGCAAACCAAGCCCTTCCCCTTCGCCGAATAACCGCTCCCATCCCTGGCGCGAAAGAACAATGCCCGAAACAAAATTTTTTTTCCTTACTTTCGTATATCCACCGGATAACTTCACACCAACCGAATAAAACCCTAAATTTGTAAAACTTCAATCACTTCGAAAAAAGATTTGTCCATGAATAAATTCAACGATTTTCGTTTTGTCAAACGGCTTTTCGGCATCCTGGTTTTCCTGACGGCTTTTATCGTTTATGCCATAACGGCCGAACCCACCATGAGTTTTTGGGATGCCGGTGAATTTATTTCCACCTCCTACAAACTCCAAATCGGCCACCCGCCCGGTGCCCCGCTCTATCAAATGATCGGTGCCATTTTTTCCTTCTTTTCACCCGACAAATACCACGTGGCCTACTTGATCAACCTGGTATCGGGATTTACCAGCGCCTTGGCCGTGTTGTTTATCTACCTGACCGTGATCGAATTGCTTACCTATTACAAACCCGACGATTTCAAACCCTCGCCCGCCCAAAGCATTGCTCTTATCGGCAGCGGTGTCGTTGCCGCCCTCACGCTTACCTTCCTGGACAGTTTTTGGTTTTCGGCCGTGGAAGCCGAAGTTTACGGCCCGGCCGCCTTTCTCACCGCTTTGCTCTTTTGGCTGGGACTTAAATGGACACGCCGCATCGATAGTCCGCGAGCTGGCAAATGGTTGGTCCTCATCAGTTTTGTCCTGGGGCTTTCGTTCGGTGTTCACTTCTTGGCCATCCTGACCATCCCGGCCATCGGTTTGTTGTATTTCTTCAAGCAATATCCCAAACCCACCTGGAAGCAATTCATTTGGGCTAACATTATTGTGGTATTGATTCTCGTGATCATTTTCAAGGTATTGATGCCCTCGGTGTTGAAATATTTTGCCGCATTGGAAATATTTTTTATCAACAATTTCCATTTGCCGTTCCACACCGGCACCCTGATTGCCGCCCTAATTTTGGCCTATGGCTTTTATCGTGTGCTCAAATATGCCCGCCAAAAGGAAATGGGCTTGGTGGAAATGATTACCCTGTCCTTCCTCTACCTGCTCATCGGCTTTTCGTCGTGGATTATGCTTCCGGTGCGTTCCAACGCCCATCCGCCTATCAACGAAAACAATCCGGCCAGTGCCCGTGAACTCCTGGCCTACTACAACCGCGAACAATACGGCGAAACCCACCTGTTCTACGGACCCTACTACACGGCCTACTACTACGATTTGGATGCCGAACAACCCTACAAGGACGACAAGCCCAAATACGAAAAAGACACCGTCGACGGTGAGTATGTGATTGTAAACAACTACAAAAAAGCCAAGCAAAACCTTTCGCGCACCCAAAAAGGCCTCCTGCCCCGCATGTGGGACCCCGCCAGTGCCGAAAACTACAACCGCATTATGGGCTACCGGCCCGGTAACAAACGTAAACCCAGCTTGCTGGACAACCTGGTATTTTTTGTCAAATACCAACTCAATTATATGTATTGGCGCTACTTCCTGTGGAATTTTGTAGGACGCCAAGACGATATCCAAGGCCACCTGGACAACCACGGCCGGTGGATCAGCGGTATTCCGTTTATCGACAATTTGCGTATTCCGCAAAAGGATTTACCTTCGGATTACCGCAACAATCCTTCGCGCAATGTATATTACTTCCTGCCCTTGATATTGGGACTAATCGGCATGTTTTTCCACTACAAACGCGACTGGAAAACCTTCTATGCCGTATTTGTCTTGTTCGTGTTTACGGGTATTGCGGTTATTTTCTACACCAACGTGCGCGCCTTCGAACCCCGCGAACGGGATTATTCGGTGGTGCTGTCCTTCTACACCTTTACCATTTGGATAGGCATGGGCGTGTATGCCCTCTACGATTGGTTGAAAGACAAAATAAAACTCGACCCCAAAATTTGGGCTTTCCTGGTGAGTTTGCTAAGTTTCTTTGCCGTTCCCATGCTCTTGGCCAAGGAAAACTGGCACGACCACGACCGCAGCCATAAGTATTCGGCCACCGAAATGGCCAAGGCCTACCTGGGCAGCGTGCAGAAAAACGGCGTCATCTTTACCGTGGGCGACAACGATACCTTCCCGCTATGGTATGCCCAGGAAGTGGAGGGCTATCGCACCGACGTCAAAGTGTCCAATACCAGTTTGTTAGGCACCGACTGGTATATCGACCAAATGAAAAACAAAACCTACAAGGCCAAAGGCCTGCCCATTACCATGCCGCACGAAAAATATGTGTACGGCACCCGGGATTACATCATTTATCAACCGCTGACCAACGACACGCTCGACATCAAAAAATTCCTCAACAACGTCCTTGATGACAAGGAAATAACCCAAGGCCAAATGGGCTCCTACTTTATCAACCCCAACAACGGCCAAAAAATTTATGTTTATCCCACCCGCTATGTGCGCGTTCCGGTGAACAAGGAAAACGTATTGCGCTATGGCATCGTGGCGGCCAAAGACAGCGCCAAAATCGTGGACGAAATTATCCTGGATTTGAAAGGTCAAACACTTTACAAATCCCACTTGGCCATGCTCGACTTGCTGGCCCACAACGATTGGAAGCGTCCCATCTATTTCAGCGGCGGCAATTTCAACGATGCCGATTACCTCTGGGCCAAGGATTACCTCCAACTGGACGGATTGGCCTACAAACTGGTGCCCATACGCACCAAAACCAACGGCTACGACCTGGGCCGCATCGATGTGGACACCATGTATCGCAATTTGAAAAAAATCACCTTCCGCAACCTGAACACCGGCATCTACCTCGACCCCGAAACCCGCCGCAATTCCTTGATTTACCGCCGCGCCTTCTACCGGCTGGCCGACAGTTTGCTGGTCAAGGGCGATACTACACGCGCCCGGGAAATCATGGATATTATTACCGATAAACTTCCGCTCAAATACACCGGCTACTACTATTCGGCCTGGGACGGTATTGCCCTCTACTATCGTATGGGCCAAAAAGAAAAAGCCCGTCAATTGGCCCGCCAATTGATGGATCATTACCTGGAATATTTGCGCTACTACAACAACATGTCGCGCCGTCAACTACGCGAAATGGGCCGTGACCCCGAAGACAAAATGATGAAACTGGAAAACACCTTGCGCATCCTGCAAGACTACGACAAAGAACTATTCGACGAATATTCCAAACAAATCCAAAATTTCAAAATCCGCTAAACGCATGGCTCCCACCAACGGCAAACGGCTTTTCCTATTGGATGCCTACGCGTTGATCTATCGCGGCTACTACGCTTTTATCCGCAATCCGCGCATCAACTCCAAGGGCATGAACACATCGGCCGTTTACGGCTTTGTCAATACATTGCTCGACATTATCCGCCGCGAAAAACCCGAACTCTTGGCCGTGGTGTTCGACAAAGGCGGTTCCGAAATGCGCGAAGCCCTGTTCGAAGACTACAAAGCCAACCGGCTCGAACAACCCGAAGCCATCGAACTGGCCGTGCCCTACATCAAACGCATACTCCAAGCCATGCACATCCCCGTGCTGGAAAAAGAAGGTTGGGAAGCCGACGACCTCATCGGCACCCTGGCCCGGAAAGCCGCCGATAAGGGCTACGAAGTGCTCATCGTAACAGCCGACAAAGACTTCGGACAAATCGTCAATGACCGCATCAAAATCTACCGGCCTTCGTCCGCCGGTGGTTACGAAATTTGGGATGTGGACAAGGTGAAGGAAAAATTCGGCGTGGAACATCCCGGACAAGTCATCGACTTCCTGGCCATGACCGGCGACAGCGTGGATAATGTGCCCGGCATCCCGGGCGTGGGCGAAAAAACCGCCAAAAAATTCATCGCGCAATTCGGCAGTTTGGAAAACCTGCTCCAAAACACGGACCAACTCAAAGGCAAAATGCGCGAAAAAGTGGAAAATGCGCGCCAACAGGCCTTGCTGTCCAAACAATTGGTTACCATCCACACCGATGCCCCTGTGGAATTCCGCGAAGACGATTTCCACATGAGCGAACCCGACATCCCGGCCACCGAAGCCGTGTTCAAGGAGTTGGAATTCCGCCGCCTGGCCGAACAATTCCGCGAACTTTTCGGCGCATCCCAACCGCAAACCTCCACGGCTGCCGGAACGCAATACTCGCTTTTCGATCAACATCCCGAAGCCGCAGCTCCTTCCGCCGCCGGACACGACCTGATTTATCAAACAGTGGACACGCCCAAAGCTTTGGATATGCTACTGGAAAAATTGAAGCAAGCGCCGCAAGTGGCCGTGGGCGTTTATCCCTTCCGCTTCGATTTCGACCGGCCGCTGCAATACCTGGCCTTTTCGCTTACGCCCGGCCTGGTTCATCTGGTTCCGCAAGCCGCCGACCGCAATATTTTGCTCCATTTCCGGCCCGTTTGGGAAGACCGGAGCAAAACCCTCACCGGCCACGACCTCAAAGAAACGCTCAAATATCTGATACACCAAAATATTGAGCCGCGTGCCCGCCTGCACGACACCATGATCATGCACTACT
The DNA here is from genome assembly GCA_027003085.1 of Flavobacteriales bacterium. Lineage (GTDB taxonomy): Bacteria > Bacteroidota > Bacteroidia > Flavobacteriales > Flavobacteriaceae > JAADED01. The sequence continues at coordinate 4,346 of JALWYR010000272.1, read as the reverse complement.
TGCTCCAACCCGATATGCGCCATTCGCTCGGCACGCTGGCAAGCAGTTATTTGAGCCGGACACTTCCGGCCACCGACCGCAAAAAAGAACCTGCCCCCGGCGAACTGCAACGCATCCTGGCCGCCCGCACCGATGCGGTTACGGGCTTGGCTGTGAAATTTCAAGCCGAATTAGAAAAGGCCGGCGCACTTAAATTATACGAACAAATCGAATTGCCGCTTATCGGCGTGTTGGCCCGTATGGAACTGGAAGGCATCCGGCTCAATACCGCCGCTTTGGAAAAATTGTCCCGCGAAATCGAAAACGACATCGCCCGGCTCGAAGAGCGTATTTACGCCCTGGCGGGCGAACGTTTCAACATCGGCTCACCCAAACAACTGGGCGCTATCCTGTTCGAAAAACTGCGCATCGACGCCAAACCCAAAAAAACCAAAACAGGCCAATATTCCACTTCCGAAGACACGCTCAGCCGCTACAAATTCCGGCACCCCATTGTGGCCCACATCCTGGAATGGCGCCAATTGCAAAAGCTCAAAAACACCTATATCGACGCCCTGCCCAAGCAAATCCATCCCCGCACGGGCCGCATCCATACCCATTTTAACCAAGCCGTTGCCGCCACCGGACGGCTCAGCTCCACCGACCCCAACCTGCAAAACATCCCCATCCGCACGCCCCGCGGACGGATGATTCGCGCCGCTTTTGTGCCTTCCGACGAAAATCATCTGCTCCTTTCGGCCGACTATTCGCAAATCGAACTCCGGCTGGTGGCCCACCTGAGCGGCGACGAAAACATGATAGCGGCCTTCCGCCGCGGCGAAGACATCCACCGCACTACCGCCGCACGCATTTTCGGCGTCAAACCCGAAGAAGTTACCCGCGAACAGCGCTCCCGCGCCAAGGCCGTCAATTTCGGCATCATCTACGGCGTTTCGGCCCACGGGCTCAGCCAGCAAACCGGACTTTCGCGCACCGAAGCCAAGAAAATCATCGATGCCTACTTTGAGAGTTTTCCCAAACTCCGCGCCTTTGTGGACAGCCAAATCGAATTTGCCCGCGAGCACGGTTATGTGGAAACCATCATGGGCCGACGGCGCTATTTGCCCGACATCCATTCGCGCAATGCCGTGGTGCGCGGTGCCGCCGAGCGCAACGCCATCAACACGCCGGTGCAAGGTAGCGCGGCCGATATCATCAAGCTGGCCATGAACCGCGCCGACCGTCAATTACGCCAATCCGGCCTCGACGCCCAAATCCTCTTGCAGGTGCACGACGAACTGGTGCTCAACGTGGCCCGCGACCAAGTGGAACCTGTTCGCCAAATCGTGCGCCAAGCCATGGAAAAGGTGGTGCAGCTGCGCGTCCCACTCACGGCCGATATTTCCACGGGCGAAAACTGGCTCGAAGCCCATTGATTTTTTTATTTTCTGGGCGCCTGGCCGCATGCGTTCACGTAAGGTGCCGGCTTTCACCTCCGGTTCATCCGGCACCACGTTCACGCAGCGCCCACCGCGTGCTCCGCTCCTATCTTGCTTGCAGCCGGCGGTTTTTGTAGGGCCGGCGCCGTGGTCTTCTTGTCGGAGCGGCGAAGCCCCCGCCGCCGGCACAAAAACTTTCGCCGGCTGCCGCGCAAGGATACCGCTTCGCCCGCTGGCGCGGAAAACCATAAATTTGCCTTAACAACCGGAAATAACTATTTTTGAATCAAATCCGTATTTATCCGGACCATCATTTTAATTTGACAAATACACGAATGAAAAAAGATAATCAACTGGTCATTTTTGAGGATAAGGACAAAAAAATACAAATTCAACTGAAAGAACAAACTTTATGGTTGGATGCCCATCAAATAGCATATTTATTTGACGTTCAAAGGCCTGCTATTGTCAAGCATATTAGAAACATTTACAAATCCGGTGAGTTGGATGAAAAAGCAACCTGTTCCATTTTGGAACAAGTTGCCGCAGAAGGCAAAATAAGAAAAATGAATTTATATAATTTGGATGTAATCATCGCCGTAGGCTACCGCGTAAATTCCAAAAAAGCAGCCCGATTTATAACGGATCTATGCATCAACCCGGTGACCGCCAGCCCGGCCGGACAAAAAGATCAATTGATCAAACTCATCATGAATTTCATTGCATTGGAAAATTGAAAATACCTAACTTATGAACCGTAAACATCAAATTGCCCCCAAATCACTAAACAAAAAGTCTAAAAATAACCTACTGACTAAAAAACGGACAAAAACGGACGAAAACGACCCGTTACGACCGGTTAACTTTTGAAGAGCGGGAAGTTTTATCTTATTTGAACGAAAACAAAATAATCAAAAGAACACAAATAATGCAACTTTTAAATATTCAAAAAACAAAAGCACATGAAATTTTAAGTCACTTAGTGGACAAGGGCTTAATAGAACGTAAAGGCCGCAGTAGAGGAACATATTATGTTCTGAAAATCGAAAAAGAGTGATATTTTCGTAAATTATCATTTGAAAACAAAAAATTCCCATGATCACCAAACAAAAAATCACCGGACATATCCAACCGCCCAACGACGAACTGGAAATTTTGAAAAAACACTACCCGCAATTTTTTTGACAAAAACGGACATTTTGATTTCCGGAAATTCAAAACCCACCTGGCGGCAAAAGAGGTTAATTTTTCCAAGGAAACCTACACCCTCGACTGGCTGGGCAAAAGCTATGCCCGCCTCCTGGCCACCGACGAAACCGATACCCTCCTTCAAGCCGACGAAGAATGGAATAACCAAGCCCAAAACCGCCATGCCGGTAACCTGCTCCTCAAAGGCGACAACCTGGATGTGCTCAAACACTTGTCGCACGCCTACTACGAAAAAATCAAAATGATCTACATCGACCCGCCCTACAACACCGGCAACGACGGCTTTGTGTATCACGATAACCGCAAATTCACCCCCGAACAACTGGCCGAACTGGCCGGCATTGACGAAGAAAAAGCCCGCCGCATTTTGGCATTCACCCAAAGTCACAGCAATTCCCACTCCGCCTGGCTCACCTTTATGTATCCCCGCCTCTACATTGCCCGCAAACTCCTCCGCCCCGACGGCGTCATCTTCATCTCCATCGACGACAACGAACTGGCTCAACTCCGCATCTTGATGGACGAAATTTTCGGGGAGGAGAATTTTGTTGCTCAACTGATTTGGAAAAGTAAAAGTGGAGGTGCGAATGATAGTAAGTATTTTGCAACAGACCAAGAATACATTATTATCTATTCAAAGGATATTCAAAAAATAAAAACATTTATGGATAATAGTTACAAAGTGGCAACTATTTACAACTATGAAGATGAAAAAGGAAAATATTCTCTTGATAGACTTGACAAACAAAGTATTAGATATTCCAAATCTCTTGATTATGAAATCGTTGGGCCTGATGGAAAAATATATAAACCTAAACACAAAGATCCTAATAATCCAAATGCTACTTGGCGTTGGAGTAAAAAAACTGTTAAAGAAAGATATGATGAATTAATTTTTAAAAATGGGAATGTTTATACAAAGAATTATCAAAAAGATAAAGGTATTGCAAGAACACTATTAATTGATAAACAATATGGGCGAACTAGAACTGGGAAAACAGAAATATTTAACTTATTCAACATTGATATTTTTTCTAACCCAAAACCATCTAAATTAATTAAACATCTATTAAACATTACCCCGAGTGATACAAACAATATGATTATCCTCGACTTCTTCGCCGGCAGTGGCACCACCGGCGACGCGGTGATGCAACTCAATGCCGAAGACGGCGGTAACCGCAAGTTTATCCTGGTCCAACTCCCCGAACCCATCGATCCCAAAAAGAACAAAACCGCCTACGATTTTGTCAAAAACGAACTGGGCATTGAAAACCCCACCATTTTCGATATTACCCGCGAGCGCCTGGTGCGTGCGGCCCGGAAAATAAAACAGGATATCATCCAATCCAAAATCCGGGAAAAACAAGCCGAAATCCGTAAACTGGAAAGTGAATTGAACATGGACGGCCAAGCGGAAAAAATCCGCAAACTCCAAGCCGGAATCCAAGCGCTTGAAAAACAGGACTTGGGCTTTAAAATCTTTGAAACCATTCCCGTGTGGGAAGACTACTACTGGCAAGCCGAAGACTTCACCGCCGAACTGGAACTCTTTGACGAAAGCAAACTCACCGGACAGGACATCCAAGCCCCGCTCATCACCTGGAAAACCTACGACGGCATGCCGCTCACACAAGATTTGGAAGCCGTCAACCTCAACGGCTACACCGCCTACTATGGTGGTGAAAAACTCTATTTGATGCACAAAGGCTTTGACAC
>JALWYR010000271.1 GCA_027003085.1 Flavobacteriales bacterium | reverse complement strand
CTGATTATCGACTGGAACCTGATGGGTTTTATAGCCGAATTTCCCATAGGCTTCCGGGCGCTTTATATCCCCCAACTCCATCGCTGGGGCGTAGCGGCTGTGGTCTTGGACTTACCATTGCAATTTTAGCAACGGAAATACCTATCTTTGCAAGTAAAAACGCGTTCCATGAAGGACTTTCCCGCTATCGACCGCAAATGGCAAAAATATTGGGCCGAAAACAAAACCTTTAAGGCCGATAACCATTCCGCCAAGCCCAAAATGTATGTGCTCGACATGTTCCCCTACCCGTCGGGAGCAGGCCTGCATGTGGGGCATCCGCTGGGTTATATTGCTTCGGACATCTATGCCCGCTACATGCGCCATTTGGGCTACAACGTGTTGCACCCCATGGGCTATGATTCGTTCGGCTTACCGGCCGAGCAATATGCCGTGCAAACGGGGCAGCATCCTGCCATTACTACCGAACAAAACATCCGTCGATACCGGGAACAGATGGAACGCATCGGGCTGTCGTTCGACTGGGATCGCGAAATACGCACCTCCGACCCCAAATACTACAAATGGACCCAATGGATTTTCCTCCAACTTTTCAAGCATTGGTATAACAAAAAAACCGACAAAGCCGAGCCCATTGAAAAACTCATCGACATTTTCGAACGCGAAGGCAATGCCGGTGTCGAAGCCTGGGCCGACGACGACACACCGGTTTTTACCGCCGAACAATGGCACCGGATGACCGAAAAGGAAAAGAACGAAATCCTGCTGAAATACCGTTTGACCTATTTGGGCGAAGCTTACGTAAATTGGTGCCCGGCTCTGGGGACTGTTTTGGCCAACGACGAAGTGGTCAACGGCGTGTCCGAGCGTGGCGGATACCCGGTTTACAAGAAAAAAATGCGCCAGTGGATGATGCGCATTACGGCCTATGCCGAACGCCTGCACAAGGATTTGGACGCGCTCCAATGGTCCGATTCGCTCAAAGAAATACAGCGCAATTGGATAGGACGCTCCGAAGGAGCGATGATAAATTTTCCCCTGAAAAATTTCGACGCCCACATCGAAGTCTTTACCACCCGGCCCGACACCTTATTCGGCGTTACCTTTATGGTGCTGGCACCCGAACATCCGCTGGTGGAAAAAATCACCACACCCGGCCGCAAAGAACAGGTGGAAAAATATGTTGAAGCCGCCACACGTAAATCCGAACTGGAACGCATGGCCGCATCCAAGGAAAAAACGGGCGTATTTACCGGAGCCTATGTGTTACATCCTTTCACGGGTAACGAAATCCCCGTTTGGATCAGCGACTATGTGCTGGCCGGCTACGGCACCGGAGCCATTATGGCCGTGCCCGCCGGCGACCAACGCGACTGGGAATTTGCCCGGGCCATGAACATCCCCATCATCAATATTTTCCAAGGGCACGACATCGAAAAAGGCGCCAACGAAAACAAAGACGCCATTCTAATAAATTCCGGCTTTTTAAACGGCCTCCAAGCCAAAGAAGCCATCCCCCGCATGATCCAGGAACTGGAAAACCGCGGATTGGGCAAACGGAAAATCCAATACAAACTCCGTAATGTGGTATTTTCACGCCAACGATATTGGGGAGAACCTTTCCCGGTGTATTACAAAGACAATGTTCCGTATCCCATTCCCGAAAAACACCTTCCGCTGGAATTGCCCGAAGTGGAGGACTACAAACCCACACCCGACGGACGTCCACCCCTGGGTAACGCCCAAATATGGGCCTGGGACGAGGTCAACGAAAAGGTTGTGGACAAGGCCCTGATCGACCACAAAACCGTTTTTCCCATGGAACTGAGCACCATGCCCGGTTGGGCCGGAAGTTCCTGGTATTTTAACCGCTACATGGATCCTTGGAACGACCGGGAACCTTTTTCACAAGAGGCCGTAAACTACTGGCGCAAAGTGGATATCTACTTTGGCGGAAGCGAACATGCCACGGGCCATTTGATCTACTCGCGCTTTTGGCAAAAATTCCTCTACGACATTGGCTTGGTGCCCGAACCCGAATACAGCGTCAAACTCATCAACCAAGGCATGATTTTGGGCACAAGTGCCTTTGCCCACCGCATCGAAGGCACCAATACCTTTGTTTCGGCCGGCCTGAAAGACCAATACCAAACCACCCCCATCCACGTGGATGTAAATATGGTGGACGAACACAATGCCCTGGACATCGAAGCATTCCGTAATTGGCGCGACGACTTGAAAAATGCCGAGTTTATTACCGAAGACGATGGCAAATTCTATGTTACGCGTGAGGTGGAAAAAATGTCCAAATCCAAATTCAATGTGGTCAATCCCGACGATATTGTCGAGCAATACGGCGCCGACACGCTCCGGCTCTACGAAATGTTTTTGGGCCCCATCCAAATCGCCAAACCCTGGAACACGGCCGGCTTGAAGGGCGTGTATAACTTCGTCAAAAAATTCCGCAAACTCTACTACGACGACCAAGGCCGTTTCCGGCTGACCGACCGGGAACCCGACGCCGACGAATTGCGTATCCTGCACGGCACCATCCGCAAGGTGCGCACCGATATCGAAAATTTCGACTACAACACGGCCATCAGCGCCATGATGATAGCCGTGAACGAACTCACGGCCAGTAAAACCGACAAACGGGCCATACTGGAACCGCTCATTGTGCTCATAGCGCCTTTTGCCCCGCACCTGGCCGAAGAATTATGGGAGCTTGCCGGCCACCAACCCAGCGTTTGCCGGGCGCCTTACCCCGAATGGGATGAAAAATACCTGCAAAGCGCCACCAAGGAATACCCCGTATCGTTCAACGGCAAAATGCGTTTCAAGATTACTCTGCCGGCCGATGCCTCCAAGGACGAAATCGAACAGGCCGTCCTGGCCCACGAACGCACGGCCAAATACCTCGACGGCAAGCAACCCCGCAAAATTATCGTGGTGCCCGGACGGATTGTGAATATTG
>JALWYR010000270.1 GCA_027003085.1 Flavobacteriales bacterium | reverse complement strand
CATAATTAGAGGGTTTTTAATGAAAAAAGGAAAACCTACTTTTTACCCTATCAATTCTAAATACAGGCTTCGAGGCCTAATGAACTGTCCAAGGTTAAAAAGTAGGAGGGAAAAGGAGACTAACATTTCGAACTGTCTTTGAGACCAATGACAGTCAGCAGTCTTAACCCTTTTCCCTTCCTTTTTTCGATTAACATTTTTCATCTCCAAATTTACGTTTCTTTTGCGTTTTATTTCCTGATGCAAATATAGAATGACAGTCAGCAGTCTTAACCCTTTTCCCTTCCTTTTTTCGATTAACATTTTTCATCTCCAAATTTACGTTTCTTTTGCGTTTTATTTCCTGATGCAAATATAGAATGACATACTGGGGGCAACACGGGGAAACCCACTCCGACGATATCCCGTTCGCCCTTTGGGTATTGATAGAAAAAATCCAAGATTCGCGAAGCGAATAACAAAATCTTTTTCACCGAAATAGGCGGGCAAAATTTGGAAATCCAGGGCGCAGCCCGCCAAATTTTGACCGCGGTTTTCGGGGCGTCATAAATTTTACTCCTATGACGCCCCGAAAAATTTATTGAAAAAGCGTCTTTTTCTTTGGTTCTTTCTTTTGGACGAGCAAAAGAAAGAACAAGGAAAACAAAAAACATTACAAGCCGCCCTCGAATAATGAATACCGGACAATTGAACATTGATTTTCGATTTTGGTTCTCCTACTGCAAACATTGAAGCAATGTATCATTTCGATGGAGCGCCCGAAGGGCGCGACTGAGAAATCTCAATACGGATGATTCATCCATGGCGGAGTATTACGTTCCTATTGTCCAATCCGTGAAGAGATTCCTCGTCGCCGCTGCGCGGCTCCATCGGAATGACACCGCTCTGCTACTGTGAATATTGAAGGCCGGCTCTACCGGCCTTATCCGCGCCAGCGGGCGCAGCGGTATCCTTGCACGGCAGCCGGCGAATGTTTTTGTGCCGGCGGCGGGGGCTTCGCCGCTCCGTCAAGAAGACCACGGCGCCGGCCCTACAAAAACCGCCGGATGGCGGGCAAGATAAAAGCGGAGCACGCGGCGGGCGCCACGTGAACGCGCCGCAGTGCGAACCCATGTAAAGCAATGCGGCATGCGTGAACGTGTGCGGCCGGGCGCCCGAAATCAAATCATCAATTTGGAAAAAGGGAAAATAATTTCATAACCCCGCGAACGGAAATATTGTTCGGAGTCGTTTCCACCCACGGCCATCACCATATCGCCGCCCCAAGCTCCCAAACTTTTAACGGCCCCGTCGAAGTCGGCGAACAAACGTTTGCCCACCGGACGTTGGCCGGTGAGTTTACCCACAAGATGCTCATGTTCAAGCATAAGCTCCTGAAACCTACCTATTTGTTTGGTTTCGAGCATTTCCTCCGACAGGCGGGTGATTCGGGCTATCGTTTGCTCCGGCACCGATTGGGTGGCAAACTTTTTAACCACACGTGCCGTATCTTGCTTGCGGTTGAGATGGACAAAGAAAATGTTTTTGCCAAACGGTGGCCGCCAACGAACAAATTCCCATTTGCGCTTAGTGCCCTCGCGCCAAAAAAGCATTTGCTTGCCCCCCAACGAAACCGCCACATCGAAACCGCTTCCGCCAAAGGTTTGATCCAAGAGCTCAAAAGGATTGACCTGCGCCCATTTGGACAAAACGGCAATCAGCGACGACGAAGTCCCCATGCCCCAGTCCCGGGAAAACTCGGTATGTGTTTCCAAAACATAGCCCCGGAGGAAAAGATCGGGATTCATCTTTTTCAGGGCCAGGAGAATGTTACGTATCAAACCGGCATCGTTGGACGGTGTTCCCGAAAGCATTTTGAGATTTAAATCATATTCGGCCTGCATCCACAAACTTTTGTCGGGATGGCGGCTGGTCCAACGGATAAGGGGCTCGGCTAAGGGTTTGACCCGTAGATGCTGTTTGAACCGGACAGGAACGGCCAGGCCTTTGGCGCCTCTCATGATCGCATACTCGCCGGTGATGAGCAGTTTTCCGTGTCCGTAAACATGCAAAGGTTCATACATAGGTTCAGTCTTTGTTTCGTAATTGATTCAAGGCGTCTTTAACGGCACGCACATGGGCTTTGCGGTTGGCAAACTGCGTGCGCAGTTGTTCGGCCTCGGCCGGGGTGGCTCCCAATTGGGCCAGAATATTGTTCAGATGCATGCGCATGTGCCCGGTTTGAATGCCTTCGGTAATGAGCGAGTGTATGGCCGAAAAGTTTTGGGCCAAGCCTACGGCCCCGGTGATTTGCATCAATTGTCCGGCACCGGGATTTCCCAACAATTCCATTGACAGTCCGGCCAAGGGATGTAAGCGGGTCATGCCGCCTACGGTTCCAACGGCCAAGGGAATTTCGAGCCCGAAAACAAATTTTCCGTTTTCGCGTTCCACAAACGAAAGCGACTTGTATTCGCCACCGGAGGCCGCAAAAGCATGCGCCCCCGCTTCCACCGCCCTGAAATCGTTTCCGGTGGCCAAAACCACCGCATCGATACCGTTCATAATGCCCTTGTTGTGGGTAACGGCCCGATAAGGATTGACCCGGGCTATTTTTACCGCCGTTTCGAAGCGCCGGGCATAATCGTTTATGCCGGTCTTACGGGCCAGGGCCGTTTCGTCCGCTTCGACCGTAACGCGCACACGGCAACCGGGATTGTGGTTGGACAAAATGCGCATAATAATTTCCAATTCATCCGGGTGGCCGTAGGCGGGATAGGCTTCTTCCATGTAGTCGGCCCATTCTTCGAGGATGGTATTGATAAAATTGGCGCCCATGCTGTCGGCCGTGTCGAAACGGAAAGTCAGCGTGTAGTAATTGTCAAGCCGGTGGGTCCAGTCGTCCAATTCCACCGAAAGAATACCACCGCCGCGTTTTTCCATATTTTCGGTAAAGGGTTTGAGGCGGCGGAGGAATTCCTCGCGGGTTTGTTCAAAAAAATGTTGCAATTTTTCCTTGGGCCCATGAAACAGCAAATGGATATGACCCAGCTTTGTTGTTCCGAGCACTTGGGCCCTGAATCCCCCGAACGGATACCAGAATTTGGCCGCTTTGGCAGCGGCGGCCACCACCGAACTTTCTTCGGTTACCATGGGCACGGCATAGGTTTGTCCGTTAATCAGGAAATTGGGTGCCACGGCATAGGGCAACCAATAGTTGGTCAATGTGTTTTCGATAAAGCCCTCGTGCAGGGATTGAATATCCGTGTCGGTATGCCAGTAGCGTTCAAGTAAAACGCGGGCATGAGCATTTCCGGAAAAATAATGCTCCACCAGCCAATCGATTTTTTGTTGTTTGTTCAGTTTGGAGAATCCTTCGACAAAATTTTTGTCATGCATGGGGCAAATGGTTTTATTCGGAGGCGGTCTTTTCAGGCAGGGAGATACGCAAGATACGGCTAGCCTTTTGTTGTGCCGAAACTTTATGTTCTTCGGGCCAAAGCAGGGCGGTTTGTCCGGATTTTATAAGCTGCCGGTTGATCAAAATAGCTTCGTTTCCGATGTTCATCCAAATTTCGGGTGCACGAAGCTTAAAAACGCCGGTATTTTCCAACGATATTTCTTCCCATTCGAAGTAAGGCGTTTTAAGTGCACCGCCTGTAATTTTGCCGGGCCGGGCATCCCAACGGATGGCTTCGCGGGCCTGTTCGGTATGAAGCGGACGCGGTTTGCCATCAAGCCCGGTGCGGTTCCAGTCGTAAATCCGGTAGGTGATGTCGGAACTTTGTTGTACTTCGGCCAGCAGGATACCTGCGCCAATAGCGTGCACCGCGCCGGCGGGGATGTAAAATGTGTCGCCGGGGGCTACGGGAACCCTACGCAACAGTTCTTCCAAGCGCCCCTCGTGCAAGGCTTTTTCATAGTCCTCGCTTGTAGTACCTTCCTTAAAGCCCAAATAAAGCACAGCGCCAGGCGCGGCATCGATGATGCGCCAGGCTTCGTTTTTTCCATAACCGCCGTGTAACCGGCGGGCCATTCGATCGCCTGGGTGAACTTGGACCGAAAGTTTTTGGCCGGCATCAATATATTTGACCAGCAAAGGGAAATCCCAGCGTCCGGTTTTCCAATGGGCCCAATAATCCTTTTCCAGCCATTGCCATAGACGGATCAAATCAAAACCTTTGAAAAAGCCCGAAGCCACCCGGGTCTCCTTATCCGGCACTGCCGACACTTCCCAACTTTCGCCAATGTGCGGTCCCGGAACAGGTTTATGTAATACTTCTGCCAAACGGTTGCCGGCCCAAGGTTTGGCTTCGAAATAGGGTTCAAATACCAGGGGTTGTCCGGCAAACATACGTCCGGCTTCGTTGAGTAGTATTTCGAAACTTTTTTCAAAAATTATCCGGAACCAAGCGGTGTAGTTTCCGGGGTTTTGGCGTAAATCATCCAATAAATCGGAAAGGTAAACCCATTGGTATCCGCCCACTTCGGAAGGGTCGGGTACGGGCGAGCCGTCGTAGCGGCCGATGAGCACATGGTCGAATTCGTGTTCGGTGAGGCCATTGTCGAATTCGGCCCGGTAGACAAAAGAAAAAATTTCGCGCAGCCCGGTGGTAAAGCCCATTTCTTCCAGGAGGCGCCGGCGTCCGGCATCCACACTGGTTTCACCGTTGCGTTGATGACTGCAAACCGTGTTGGTCCAAAGCCCGGGCGAATGGTATTTGCCGGCGGCCCGTTGTTGAAGTAACAGTTGGCCTTTGCTATTAAAAACAAAAACCGAAAATGCCCGGTGCAAGAGGCCGCGGCGGTGGGCTTCCATTTTGGGCATCAACCCCAAAGGGCGGTCGTGGGAATCGACTAAAATGACTTTTTCCTCGTCCATAGGTTGGACACAAAGTTAGGAAAAATGTGTTTGTAAGTCTTCATTTTTTTACGATTCCCGCGGACTAACTATCGGAACAATTGACATATGCTCGGGGTTATTTATTTCTGCTAAAATCCTCATACATCAACGCTCGGCACAAAATGGAAACTATTTCCATAGTAGGAAGTTTACGCAAACCGAATTCGTTTGTCATAAAATGTTTTATCATTAAAAAATTTCATAAAAGCGTTTAAAGATGGTTTATATTTCATCAAATCAGCAAATACCGCTTATCATTACACCTGCTTTATTCCTATGGGAGCAAATACCGGTACCAATGAAAATATGGGGTATAAAAAACAAAGAATCTTTCCATGTTTTTGATTTACCATGCATAATTTCGTAACTTTGAATACCAATCCTCCCAAAAAACAATGCCATGAAAAAAACAATCCTTTTCCTGTTTTCGTTGTTGGCTTCCGCCTCGCTTTTCGGGCAAGCCACCGAACTGTATTTTAGTATGTACATCGAAGGCAGCGGAAGCAACAAAGCCATTGCTATCTACAACGGCACCGGTGCCGATGTGGATTTGGGCGATTATTCCGTTTTGGAATTTTCCAACGGGGCTTCTACGCCCAACAACACCCTCAGCTGGGCCTCGGGCCAAATTCTTCCGTCGGGTGAGGTGTATGTAATTGCCAATGCCAGTGCCGACCAAGCTATCCTCAATGTGGCCGACACTACGCATTCGGTTACTTTCTTCAACGGCGACGATGCCGTATACCTGGTCAAAGGTGCCGATACTTTGGACAAAATCGGTCAGGCAGGCGAACGTCCTTCCTCCGGCGGATGGGATGTGGCCGGTGTTACGGCTGCCACAAAAAACCATACGTTGACGCGCAAAACCACGGTATGCGGCCCCAACAACGACTGGACGGCCTCGGCCGGCACCGATGCGGCCAGTTCCGAATGGGTGGTTAGCGCCATCGATTCCCATTTTTCCGATTTGGATACCTATTCGGGTTGTACATCCAATCCCACCATCAGCATTACCGCTCCTTCGGATAACCAACTGTTTAGCCCCGAAACCACCGAAACCGATGTGAGCTTTACGGTTACCAACTTCAACGTGGATGCACCTTCCAACGGTGACGGTTATGTTGTGTACACCGTCAATGCCGGTTCGCCCCAAAACCACTATACCACCGACCCCATCCACCTGACCGGACTCACCGCCGGCACTTCCTACACCGTGGTTTTGGAATTGGTGGACAACAATGGTGCATCGTTGAGCCCGGCGGTTAGCGATACCGTACACTTCCAAGTGGCCGACTATATCCAAGTGCCCAACTTAGCCGCTTTGCGCGCCGGAACCATCGGCCAGTACTATGAAGTAACCGGCGAAGTGATTATCACCGCAGGCGAAGACTACGGCTCCTACTTCAAAGCCTTTGTACAAGACGCCACGGCCGGCATCATGATCTACGACCCCGGCCATGTAATCAACATGAACAACTACCAAATCTACGACGGCGTAACCAATGCCAAGGGGCGACTGACTTCCTATCGCGACGTGATGGAACTGGTACCTACGGTGGATCCGGGTGGCCCTTCGTCCAATGGCAATATGATAACCCCCGAAACGGTTACGGTGGCTCAACTGAACGCCAACCTGGACGATTATGAGTCCGAACTTATCAAAGTGGTGAACGCCACCATAGACCCGGGTTCGGATACCCAGTTTCAATTGAATACCAACTACGATGTAGTACAAGGTAACGATACAATAACGTTGCGGGTGATATTTAGCAGCTTGGCAGGTAACAATATTCCTTCGGGCGCACAAAACATTACGGCCATTGCCGGACAATATTACAGCACATCGCAAATCTATCCGCGCGACGAAACCGATTTTGAAAACTACCAAAGCATTGGCAAAAACGCCATTCCGCAATTGCAAGTTTATCCCAACCCCGTGCCCGGCGATTACGTCTATGTCCGTTCGGCAATCAATGACGATATGCAAATCAAAATCTACGACCTGGCCGGAAAACCCGTAATGGCTGCTGTTCTTTCCAACGGCGGAAAATTGAGCTTAAAATCTTTGCGACAAGGAATCTATCTGATGGATATTACCCAAGGCGCCTACCATTCGGTTGTAAAACTGGTTAAAAAATAAGCAAACTTTTTGCTTGGAACCAAACCGTCCGGCAAGTCGCCGGGCGGTTTTTTTATGGGCCGGATTTGATAATTTGGTAATTTTGATAAAAATTCAACCCATGCGAATGCGCCCGTATTTTATTTTTTTGTTTTTGATAAATATTATCCCGCTCCCTGCCCAACAACTACCGCCTTCGGTGCGTTGGGAGCAAATCGACACCAAACACTACCGCATTATTTACCCCCGCGAAATTGATTCCACGGCGCGGAAAACCGCCCTGTTTTTGGAGAACAACTTCCGGTTCGTTTCACAAGGACTTGGCGGAAAGCACCCCAAAACACCCGTTGTGCTGAATCCCTATTATGCTATTCCTAACGGCTATGCCAGTTTAATGCCCAGGCACTCGCAGTGGTATATGATGCCCGGTTCCTATGGCCGGGTGTGGTATAAGGAACTGGGCGTGCACGAAATGCGCCACATCATGCAATTCGATGCCATGAACCGCGGTGTGATCCGCGTGGGACGTTATTTGGGCGGCGATGCCGGCCAACTTTTCTTTATGTTTTGGGCCTATCCCCTGTGGTTTTTCGAAGGCGATGCCGTGTATGCCGAAACAGCCTACGGCGACTACGGCCGCGGTTTTTCGGGCCGTTTTGCCGCGCCGGTCAAAGCCATAGCGCTGGAATATCCCCGCAAAAAATGGAATTACTACGATTTTTATTACCGCTCCTACAAAACCTATTATCCTTCGCACTACCATTTGGGTTATCATTTGGTGGCCTACCTAAACCGCCATTTCCGCCCCGTACCTTCGGATTCGCCGGACAAAAGTATTTGGGACAAGATTGTCCTTGACGCCACTGAATTCCCTGTTTTTCCTGGCGCCATGAATTTATCCTTGAAACAGAACACCGGTCTTTGGTATCATCAACTCACCGATTCCACCATGGCCGAACTGCGCCGGCAGTGGAAAGCACGTTTGCCCCAAATCAAGGATAGCATTCATTATCTACTCCCGCAGCCCAAGGCCTATACCCATGACTATTCCCTGCAAGCCGACACGGATGGTAACCGCTATTTCCTGCGCTATGGTTTCGACGATGCGCCGGCAATTATGCAATTGCTTCCCGGTGGACGGACAAAAAAATTGATTCAAATTCCAGCTTATAATTTTTATGTAGGCGGACATTATTTGCTGTGGAAAGAAACCAAAACCCATCCCCGTTGGCACAACCGCGTTTGGAGCCGGCCGGTACTTTATGACCTGCGTAACGGTCAAATCATTCGCATCGACAAAAAGCGAAACTACGGTGAATTGAACATCGATGCATCCGGTCGTTACATTTTGGCCGTATATATGGATTCGACCCTGGTTCCGCATTTGGAAATTATGCAAACACCTGACGGAAAAACCCTTGCCGACCGTGTGTTTCCGAACTTTTCGGCTATTTTTTCGCCCGATATGTCGCCCGACGGGCAAAAAATTGCCTTTGTTGCCCAAATCGAAAATCATGGAACCGCCATCTACGTTTGGGATAAGGTTTTTGGTCCCGGGTCCACCCTGAAAATAGTAAACCCTCCCATTTGGCGTGCCATTCCCGGACAATTGGCTTTTCGTGATAATCATCACTTACTTTGGACGGAAGACTATCACGACGTAAACGTATGGGAAAAAGATTTGCAAACGGGCCGGACGGATATGCTCACCCATCGCCCCTACAAAGTGCTTAATCCGCAAGCCGGTGGCGATTCGCTCTACTTTTCGGACTACACCGTCAACGGCTACCGGCTGGCCGCCATTGCCTTCAAGGATTTACATCGCCAAAACCGGGACAGCATTGACCAAAAATTCGAAGATTACTATAACCCCAATGATATTTTCAAAATTTATTACCCCGAAACCCAAAAAAACAAAAAAGAACAACTGCGGCTTTTTGCTTCGGCCCGCTATTTCGAAATTGGCGATACCACCATGCAGCGCAAAAAATACAACCACCTGCGTTCGTGGTTCAATCCGCACTCGTGGTTCGGTTTTTTGGCGGTGGATACCAACTATAATGCGGGACTGACGGGTGCCATTGTTTCGCGCGATGTTTTAGACGAAACATCATGGGCCGTTTCCGGAACCTTTTTTACGCCTTCCTATTTCCAATGGCAAGGAAGCCTTGAACTACGCCGTTGGTTTCCTGTTATAGGACTTTGGGGTGGACGAGATTTCTACAACGGCCGCAATACCGACCGCCTGGGAATATATGTAAAATTTCCACTCGATTTTTCTTCGGGTATTTGGCACCGTTCATTACATATATACACCGGATGGTCGATAAACCGGAGTTTTTCGGGAAATTATCAGTTGTGGCAATCTTCCATCGCGTTTTCCTTGGCACGTCGAAAAAGCTATCGCGACATCCGCAGCCGTCAAGCCTTTTCTTTGTATGTTTCGGGCGGGTATGAACCGGAAAATCTTTCCAAGGGATTAAAATTTACGGTCACGAGCTATCTGCCGGGCGCCTTCCGGCACGACTTTGTCCGTTTATCTGCCGGTTTTCAAACCAAAAGTTCCGCTTTTCCATTGCCCAATACTTTGCCCGTGCTCTCGGTAGAAAATAATTACAACTATACCCGGCTGTGGCAAGCCGCTATCGGATGGCAAATGCCTTTGGGCTATCCCGATTGGGGTTGGAAACGGGTTTTCCGCATCAAACGCCTGCGTGGCGGCCCTGTGGCCGAATGGGCCTTGGCCGACGGACAAAACTATTACGGACTGGGTGGCGAACTGATTATCGACTGGAACCTGATGGGTTTTATAGCCGAATTTCCCATAGGCTTCCGGGCGCTTTATATCCCCCAACTCCATCGCTGGGGCGTAGCGGCTGTGGTCTTGGACTTACCATTGCAATTTT
>JALWYR010000269.1 GCA_027003085.1 Flavobacteriales bacterium | reverse complement strand
CTACCAACTGTTTCAGGCCTTCGATTTCCTGCACCTGTATCGCACCAAAAACTGCCTGCTCCAAATGGGCGGTTCCGACCAATGGGGCAATATTACCACCGGCACCGAACTGATCCGTCGCATCGAAGGGGGTAAGGCCTACGCCCTGACCGTTCCGCTGGTAACCAAAGCCGACGGCACTAAATTCGGCAAAACCGAAAGCGGAACCGTTTGGCTTGATGCAAGCAAAACATCGCCTTACAAGTTTTACCAATACTGGATCAACACCACCGACGCCGATGCCGAGGATTATATACGCAAGTTTACCTTCCTGCCCAAAGCCGAAATCGAGGCCTTGATTGCCGCCCACCGGTCCGAACCGCACCGGCGTATCTTGCAACGTAAGCTGGCCGAGGAAGTAACGCGTATGGTGCACGGCGAGGAGGCCCTGCAAAAAGCCATCGAAGCATCGGGCATTTTGTTCGGTCGCAATGTAACCGAACAATTGAGAGGGCTGGACGAGCGCACCTTCCTGGAAGTTTTCGAAGGAGTTCCGTCGGGGCGCATTGCGCGTAGCCGTTTGGAAGCGGGTATTCCGGTGGCCGAGGCGCTGAAAGAAAGCGGTTTTCTGGCTTCGATGAACGAAGCACGCCGTGCGCTCAAAGAAAATTCCATTTCGGTCAATAAGGAAAAAGTGGGCGAAGACCGTATCCTGACCACGGCGGATTTGCTCAACGACCGCTATGTGTTGCTCCAACGGGGCAAGAAAAAATATTTTATCCTTCAAGCCGACTAAACTATGGCATCCGGCAAAACGGCACCGGTGAATACGTCCGGACGGCCCCTGGTGATTATTCCCACCTACAACGAGGCCGAAAACATTATGGACATTGTTGCGGCGGTCAAGGCCTTGCCGGAAGGTTTTGATGTTTTGGTGGTGGACGACAATTCGCCCGACGGCACGGCGGAACTTGTTCGCAAGGCGGCACAAACCCATAAGGGTGTCCATTTGCTATTGCGCCAAAAAAAGGAAGGTTTGGGCAAGGCCTACATAGCCGGCTTCCGCTGGGCATTGGAACACGGATACGATTATATTTTTGAAATGGATGCCGATTTTTCGCACAATCCTGCGGATTTGCCGCGGCTATTGGAAGTGCTGCGCACCGAAGCCGATATGGTCATCGGTTCGCGCTATATCTCGGGTGTAAATGTGGTCAACTGGCCGCTGTCGCGGGTGTTGTTGTCCTACTTTGCTTCATGGTATGTGCGTTTGATAACGGGTATGCACATCAAGGACACCACGGCGGGTTTTGTGGGCTACCGGCGGACGGTTTTGGAAAGCATCGACCTGGACCGGATTCAGTTTTCGGGCTACGGGTTCCAAATCGAAATGAAATACCGGGCCCGGAGCAAGGGATTTCGTATCCGTGAAATTCCCATCATTTTTGTCAATCGCCAAAAGGGTGTGTCCAAAATGAGCGGTGGAATTATTACCGAAGGGATTTTGGGCGTGTTGCGTTTGAAATTCAAACAATTATCCGGCCGGTTATGAGACGAATACTTGCATATTTATTGGTAACCTTTTTGTTCGGTGCTTGCGGAGGCAAGGAAAAGGTGCCTTCCGGTATTATTCCGCCCGGACGTATGGCGAGCATCACGGCCGATGTGTTGATGGCCCGCGAGGCCTATACCCAAAAGAAAAAAGCGTTCGACAAGCAAAATGTTCATCCCTTGCTTGCGGTGATGAAAGATTACGGCATCGATACGGTGCAATATTACCGTTCGTTGGAATGGTATGGAAAACATCCCGAAATATTCCAGCGCGTGTATACCCTCACCGACAGTATTATTCAATATCGGTTGGACAGTTTGGATCTGAAAGTAAAGGTCAAAAGGGATTCAAGCCGTAAAGACGGGCAGGGTAGGGATGAAAAGGTTAAGAAGGTTCCTTTCCCGTTCGGGGAATCTTAATCGTGAGCGATTGTTTTGGAGATAAATTTTTAACCACAGAGGACACAGAGTTAATATTCACAGGGTAACACAGAGGGGAAATTCCTATATGAATACGCCGGGTTGCCAAGTAGTAATATCCTTCAATGTTTACAGTAGCGGAAAGGAATAATAAACACTGTGCAACTCTGTGCCGTACTCCGTGCAACTCTGTGGTTAAAAATAAAGAATACAACCAAGAACACGGATTCTTTTTATGATAATTGCTTATAATCAATGGTTTCAGAACCATTTTTCCTTTACCGTATTGACGTCCAGGTAATAAATGGCCTTGATGATAAGCATGTTTTTTTTCGGACGGCGGAACAATTGGCGGAGGTTTTGTCCGTAACCGGGTTGATAGGAAAGGTCGCTGTTGAAAATACTGTTGCGATACAGGATGTTCAAACGGCTACCCGGAGCAAATTCCCAGGAATACCCAAGGTCGAAGTTCCACACATTAAAGGTAAAATCATGATTACCAGTGTAGGACGAAGGCGCCAAACTCCCGTCGTTTTGCAGGACAAAAAAACGGTTGTAGGCCACCGGTGACCAGTAATGCCGTAAGCTCAGGTTCAGTCCGTTGCGCACATTGAAGTAATAATTGGCTTCCATGCTTTGCGTAATGTTGAAAATATCCCGCTGGCCGAAAATAATATCGGAACCGTTGATGGTTACAAAACCATGTTCGTTGAAGGTGCGCGACCACGAAAAACGATATTGCAGGTTGAAGCGCTCACTGAATTTAAAACGCGGGCCTACACTGAGTTCAAACATTCGCCAGTCCATTCCGAAGTATTGTTCGGCCGAAGTGGAAACATCCAAGGCGAATTTTTTCTGGTAATCGGTGGAAACGAAGGCAAACAAACTGCCGTGGGCCGGTTCGATAAACACCCTGCCCGGAACACGGGGTTCGTAGTAATCCTTGGTGTCGGAAACCAGGCCCAAGCCACCGCCGTAGCTGATAAATTTTTTGTTGGTCATAAAGGTGCGCAGGTAAAAATCTTTGCGGAAAAGCCCGTAGGGCTTGTAGATATGATCCAATCCGATTTCGGCACTGATGCTAAAATTATTCAGGTGCTTGGTGGGTTTCAGAATGCGGTATTTGTAAAAAAGATTGTAGATGGCCAGATTGTTTTTGCGCATAAAGCCCAGGTCATTGCTATTAAACTTGTCATCGGACAAAATCAATTCGACCCCGAAAGTGTGTTTTTTCAGGGTTTTGGACACTTCGGTATAAAGGAATTTTCCGGTGGTGGAAGTGCTGTCGTGCAAGTAGCTCATTTTGGCTGCACCGGTAATGTTGAGCGTATTTTTTTGCGCATAAAGGTCATAGACCAAAGCCGTAACGTTAGCATCGCGGGCACTTCCTGCACGCAAGGTGTTGGCATTGACCAGTGCCACCGAATTGGAGCGGCCGAAACTGTATTCGGCCACCAGCATATTGTAGTTGGTATAGGGTTGGGTAAGGATCCTGCGCTCATTGCCCGTGAGCGTGTCTTTTAAGGTGGCGTAGGCCTTGTTGATAAAAGCGTTCATCACACCCAATCCCCAGCCGCCCGTAGTGCGTCCGCTGAGTTTGATGGCGTTGATAAGCCGTGTTTTTTCGGGATTTTCCAGGATGATTTCCGAAGGACGTTTTTCATGGAAAACTTTGTAGTAGTCAATGGGTCGCCCACCGATACGGCGGGTGTAGAGCAGTCGTCCTTTGCCGAAAAGTTGGGTGCCTTCGGTAAAAAATTGGCGTTTTTCGTTGTAATATTGTTCAAAAGGGCCCAGGTTGAGCCGGACATCGTCGTAGGGCACATCGCTAAAATCGGGAATAAGAGTGGCATCGAGGGTAAAGTTTTCGTTGAGCCCGTATTTGAGGTCTATCCCAAAGGCCGGCGAGGTTTGATTTTGCCCGTCTTGGCGTTGCATAATGAGCGAAGCATACGGATACAAACTCAATCGCAAAGGCGGTTTGATGTTTTGCAATCCGGTCAAGCGGCCCAGGAACTCCACCACATCGGCGTCTTTGGTTTTGTCAATACGTGTCCAGGAAAATTGTTGCCGTGTCCGGCCGATATTGCGCGTGAATCCGATGGCCCATTCCTGCACGGCTTTACGCGGGAATCGGAGGGCGGAGTAGGGGAGTGCCACTTCCACCGACCAACCGTGGGGACGGATTTTAACGGCCGATTTCCAAACGGCATTCCAGGATAAATCTGCCTTTTTCTTTCCTTGAAGCCCGTCGATCTGAGCGCCCGTGGCTTGGACGATAAACATATAATTATTGCCCGGCGCCCGGAAAGGGTTTATCACAATGGCAAAATAATCCGACAGAGTAAATTGGTCGCGCAAGCCGAACTCACGGACGATTTTATCCGGATGCGGGTCTTTCATCTCGGCGGCAATATAAATGTAGGCATTATCATACAAAATCCGCACCCGGGTATCAAATTCCTTCGTGAGCGGTGTGCCGTCGCCGGGTTGGAATTCGTAGAAACCCGTTGCCGGCGGGGCCTGTTGCCACACTTGTTCGTCGGGAATGCCGTCGATAACGGGCGCCCGGGAGGTTCGAACGGCCTGAACGGTTTTGGTGTTTGCGTTTTGTGCGGCAAGCGGATTTGAGATAAATAATAAAACCAACAAAACAGGTGGAAACTTGCGTATTTGGAAAAATATATGATTCATTGTTCTATGATTTTCGTGATAAAGATGAATAAATAAACGCTTTGTTACAAGGATAATTGAACGGAAATCCGATAAGCGGTTCATTTGGATTTATCATTACGCCGTTTTATTGGACGAAATGGGAAGTGAGAGCTTCCTATCCGCAAAAATTCTTGACTTTTTGCGGATATACTGACGAAAAGTATAGACTTTTTGCTGTTAGGTTGGCGAAATTTTTGTTATTTTTGCGGATAGATAACGAAGTTATGTTTATCAAACGTATTATAGAATCACAAATAAAAGCCAGTTGGGATGACAGGCGGGCCATACTGATTTACGGTGCACGGCGAACGGGAAAAACCACATTATTGAAGCAATTAACCGATGGGTTGGAAAATGTCCATTGGTTTAATGCCGATAATGTGGAAGTTCAAAATTTATTTGCCCGGGCATCCGAAAGCCGGTTTCGTCTTTTCCTGCCCGGACAAGGAACAGTGGTAATTGACGAAGCACAAAATATACCTGATGTGGGCCTGAAATTAAAAATTATTATCGATCAATTTCCGAATATTAGACTATTGGTAAGCGGTTCATCATCATTTGATTTGAGCAATAAAATTAACGAACCGCTTACCGGCCGTAAATGGGAATTTTTGTTGTTTCCTTTTTCGTTCGAAGAAATGGCAGGGTTTCACGGAGCCTTTACCGAGCACACTTATTTACCCCAACGGCTCATTTACGGTTACTATCCCGAGGTGGTTTTAAACCCAGACCGCAAAATTGATATTTTACGGGAATTGACCGAAAGTTATTTGTTCAAAGATATTTTGATTTGGAACCGGATACGCAAATCCGATAAAATCATTCGTTTGTTACAAGCTTTGGCATTCCAAGTGGGACAACTTGTTTCCTATAATGAGTTGGCACAAATTACCGGTCTCCATCACGAAACGGTGGAACATTATATCGACCTGTTGGAACAAGCTTTCGTTTTGTTCCGGCTGACGCCCTACGGGCGGAATTTGCGCAATGAGCTTAAAAGGAGTAGGAAAATTTATTTTTATGACAACGGTATTCGTAATGCCTTGATTAATAATTTCAATCCTTTGGAATTGCGTAATGACACAGGTGCACTGTGGGAAAATTTTTTAATATCCGAACGGATTAAGTTAATCCACAATCACCGGCAGCAGGTCAACCCCTATTTTTGGCGCACCAAACAGGGAAGTGAAATCGATTATATCGAAACATCGGGCGACCGGCTTCGGGCTTATGAATTTAAATTCAATACCCGCAAAAAAGCAAAAATTCCGCCGGCTTTTGCCCGTGCCTATCCGGATGCATCTTTTAGTGTTATTTCTCCGGCGCCGGAGCAATATATTCCGTTTGTATCCCAATACACCACCTAATTGTAGGGCTAAGAACTAAAAGTTCGGAATTTTTTGTAAATTTGTTTTTGTATTAATGCATAATAAATATCTGGCCTGGTATTTGTTTTCATAATAAAAAAAACAAGAAAATGTGTCTTTTTAAAAAGATTTGGTCCAAAGTTTTAGGAAAAAATAATAACGAGGAAGCCAAAATTCCCGATTACATCAAGGTTTCACCCGATGGACATCTTTATGTGGAAGCCCACGAATTGT
This sequence comes from Flavobacteriales bacterium, assembly GCA_027003085.1. Classification (GTDB taxonomy): domain Bacteria; phylum Bacteroidota; class Bacteroidia; order Flavobacteriales; family Flavobacteriaceae; genus JAADED01. Next base: position 3,765 of record JALWYR010000269.1, on the reverse strand, counting down.
TAAAGCAAGAAAGCATTAAACAAACCATACAAAGGTTATTGGATTCTGAAATTACCAAAAGTATTGACAATTATAATAAATCAAAAGCGGACAAAATTTATCCCGAATTACAGTGAGTCGTAAAATATGCCTTGGAACCTTTTTATATTTCCATTGGTCGCTGGATATTTCTGGATCACGCGTGCTCATTATTTTAAATTTACCCAACAAAGGCTCGATAAGCAACGTTTGATATATGAAACAGTGCTCAAAGGTACCTATTTGGGTGCTACTGTTTTAGTTATCAGGTTTTTAATCATTCATTTTCGTCCTCAACTTTATACGTGGGTTGTCGAGCGTTTTCCCTATAAACAACCTTATTTAATCACTTCGACTTCTACACTGGTTTTTGCATTTGTATTTGTTTTTTTGGGTAATAAAATTTTCAATGAACGTAAACAATTGATTAAAGCCATTCAGAAAATCGGCAGTTTGTTGGAAAAAATGTTGGAAGATGCCGTAACGAACGAAAAACTTGTTCTTTTAACATTAAAAAGTGATAAAGTATATGTGGGATGGGTTACCTTTTTACCTATTCCGGGTGTTTCGAGATATATTAAAATTTTACCTGTTTACAGTGGTTTCAGAACAAAAGAAAAAGAGGTAATCCTTACGACGAATTATTTAAATTTGTATAATGAAAATCCTTCACAACCACCAAAAGAAACCGGATTGGCTTGGGAGCTCGAAAAAGTGATTTTAATGGACGAAATCCTTTCGTCTTCGATTTTTAATACCGATTTTTACGAAAAAATTTATTTGCAAAAAACAAAGACCCAAGCGAAAACAAAATCAAAACACAAACCGGAAAATTGAGATTATGCAAACTCCCATCATAGCCCCTTCGGTTTTGTCGGCGGATTTTTCCTGCCTGCGCCAAGCGGTGGAACTCATCGACCGCAGCCCCGCCCAATGGATTCATTGGGACGTGATGGACGGACATTTTGTGCCCAACATCACCTTCGGGATGCCCGTGATTAAGGCCCTGCGTCCGTTTTCGGACAAAAAATTCGATGTGCATTTGATGATCGAAAACCCCGGACGCTATGTGGAAGCATTTGCCCGCGCCGGAGCCGACCTGATTACGGTGCACTACGAAGCGGCCACCCACTTGCACCGGCTTATGCAACAGGTCAAAAAGGCCGGAAAACAATTCGGTGTGGCCATTAATCCCGCCACGCCCGTAGCATGTTTGGAAGATATTATCCCCTATGCCGATTTGGTGTTGATTATGTCGGTCAATCCCGGTTTTGGCGGACAAGAATTTATTCCCGTGGCGCTGGAAAAAATCCGCCGGCTCAAAACCATGATCGATTTGCTTAATCCATCCTGCCTGATCGAAGTGGACGGCGGTATCAACGACCAAACGGCCCCTTTGGCAGTTGAAGCCGGTGCCCGTGTGCTGGTGGCCGGAAGCTATGTGTTCGGCCATTCCGACCCCTTGCAGGCCATCCAAACGCTTTTGACCGCCGGACAATGACCGCGCATTTGCCTTTGCCCGAACGCATGCGTCCGCAAACGCTCGACCGCGTGGTGGGCCAGGAACATCTCACCGGCCCGGATTCGGTCTTGCGACGGATGCTCGAAGGCGGCGAACTGTTTTCGATGCTTTTTTGGGGGCCGCCCGGCACGGGCAAAACCACCCTGGCGCAAATTATTGCCAAGCAATCCGGCCGGCCTTTTTACGCCCTTAGCGGCGCCCGTTCGGGCGTGAAGGAAATCAAGGAAATAGTGAACAAGTATGAAAAAAATCCCCTGTTTGCCCGCCAACCGCTGATTTTCCTGGACGAAATTCATCGTTTTAATAAAACCCAACAGGACGCCCTGCTCGAAGGCATCGAAAAGGGGCAATTCGTGCTCATCGGCGCCACCACCGAAAATCCGGGCTTTGAAATCAACAACGCCTTGCTGTCGCGTATGCACACCTTTGTGCTCAAACCGGTGGACGACGAGGGCCTGCGCACACTGCTTCGCCGTGCATTGGAAGAAGACGATGTGCTTCGCAGCAAAAATATTCAAAACATCGACGAGGATTTTCTGATTGCCTACGCCGGTGGCGACGCCCGCCGTTTGCTCAATGCCCTGGAATTGGTGGTGCTTACGGCCGGAACGTCCGAACTCACAGCGGAGCAAATGGCAGGAATACTACGCAACCAACCGGCCTACGACAAAAAGGGCGATTGGCATTACGAGGTCATTTCGGCTTTTATCAAATCCATTCGCGGCAGCGACCCCGATGCGGCGGTTTATTGGCTGGCCCGGATGATCGAGGCCGGCGAAAAGCCCGAGTTTATTGCCCGCCGCCTGGTGATTTCGGCCGCCGAAGACATCGGTTTGGCCAATCCCAACGCTCTGTTGATGGCCAATGCCGCCTTCGATGCCGTGATGCGCATCGGCTGGCCCGAGGCGCGGATAATCCTGTCGGAAGCTACGATTTACTTGGCCGCATCGCCCAAAAGCAATTCGGCCTACAAGGCCATCAACGAAGCCCAAGCGCAAGTGCGCAAAACGGGAAACCTGCCCGTGCCCCTTCATCTGCGCAATGCTTCGTCGGCTTTTGCACGCAAATTGGGCTATGGTAAGGGCTACAAATATCCGCACGATTTCCCCGGGCACTTTACCCCGCAAAATTACTTGCCCGGGGGCTTGGAAAACATCCGGTTTTACAAGCCCGCCGACAATCCCGCAGAACGCAAACTGGACGAGTATTTGCGCCGCACTTCCCGGAAAAACGAGTCATAATTTTTTTTGGCGCCCCGGCGCACACGTTCACGTAAGCTGCCGGTCTTCGCCTTCGGCTTGTCCGGCAGCACGTTCACGTGGCGCCGGCCGGGCTGTCCGCTTAAATTCGCCTCACGCCACTCTTGCCCTGCAATTCGCGGCGGTGCGGCTTCCCGCTGTCAGTCACCCCGCCGCGGCAGGGCTACGGTGCCGTTTCGGCTCATACCGCTCCCATCCCTGGCGCTTTTTTGCGCGCGATAAATCGCGCTTGAATATCGAACTTCGAACAGATGATTAACGATTTGTGATTTATATTCTCCTACTGAAAATATTGAAGAAGACTGTCATTTCGATGGAGCGCCCGAAGGGCGCGACTGAGAAATCTCGACACGGATGTTTCATCCGGGGCGGAATATTACGTTCCTATTATCCAATCCGTGAAGAGATTCCTCGTCGCCGCTGCGCGGCTCCGTCGGAATGACACCGCTCTGCTACTGTAAACATTGAAGGAGAGGATTCACACCCAAGGGATTGATGAGGAGTCTAAATACAAATGTTACATTATTTTTCTGGATTCCCGCTTTCGCGGGAATGACAAATGGGCCCAACACGGTGGAAACGCGTTCCGTTGATGTTACACTCGCCCTTTGGGTATTGATTGAAAAATCCAAGATTCGCGAAGCGAATAACAAAATCTTTTTCACCAAAATAGGCGGGCAAAATTTGGAAATCCAGGGCGCAGCCCGCCAAATTTTGACCGCGGTTTTCGGGGCGTCATAAATTTTACCCCAATGACGCCCCGAAAAATTTATTGAAAAAGTGCCCTTTTCTTTGTTCGGCGAAGCCGAACAAAAAACATTTTTAATGATTTGGTTCTTTCTTTTGGGCAAGCAAAAGAAAGAACAAGGAAAACATAAAGCAATCCGCTCCCATCCCTGGCGCTTTGGGCGCGCGATAAATCCCGCTTTAATATCGAACTTCGAACAGATGATTAACGATTTGTTA
>JALWYR010000268.1 GCA_027003085.1 Flavobacteriales bacterium | reverse complement strand
TTTTCTTTTCCGTATTTTACGGCCATGCCCGGTACCACCATCCTGAAATTCAATTCATCGTAAAGCGACGAATCCAATTTACGTTGCAAAAACCTGTATTCATCGTAGGACGGCTTGCGCATCCGCCGGATTTTGGCCCATGGCTGATTGCCCATATTTTTATAATCGAACCTATCAATATATAAGGTATTATTCCCGAATTTCCGAAGCGAATGAATCAAATAGTTTTGCAACGAATCAACACCCACCAAAATACTCACCACCGAAAAAATCCCGATACTCACCCCCAAAAGCGATAGCGAAGTGCGTAGCAAATTGATTTTCAACGTGCGCCCCGTCAGCCGGATAACTTCAAGAAAAGCATCCCAGCGCATACGTAAATATTTCAGGAAATCGTTCATCCGGCGCACTTTTTTCAGCCCACAATATAACAAAAATATCTACCTCTGTCTAATTCCGAAATACTTTTATTTTTAGAACTTAACCGAAAAATAAAACGTGTAACCAATTCATTTTATTCCTATTTTGATTGTATATGCTACGCGCTCAAAAACAATACTGATGGACTTCAAAAACAAAAAAGCCCAAGCGCGGCTTTATTAAATATTTTATCGAAAAATTTTTATTTATTGGTTATCAACAATTCCGGTTTATGATTGTTCATTTTCGTCAACTCCCCGAATCAACATTTTCCAACATTCCCACCGCCAGCAAAAACGCGGAACCCGTTGCATAAACTTCCGGTAATCATCACCGAATTTTTTTATGGCTTCCTGTTCCTCAATGGTGGCAATCATCACATACATCAAAAAAATTTCCAAGGGTGCAATAATCAGCAAAAACGAAGGGCTTCCGGCCAGCAAGGCAATGGACACCGGAGCCAACATCAAGCCCTGGTGCATCGGATGACGCATATAGCGGTAATAGCCGCCGGTTACCAGCACATTGGTTTCGAAACGCGGAATGTCGCCCGCCCGCCCGTGGTCGTGCAAAAAACGCCCTGTGTTACGGGCAATCTTTCGCATCACTTGAAATAAAACAATACCGGCCGCGGCACTCAGCAAATGATAGGGCGTAAATACAAACAAGCGATGCCACAGCATCCGGTCCAAATAATATCCGGCCACCCAACCGCCTACCACAAACACAATCCACACTGCAATGCGCATACGCGCAGAACGGCTTTCACATATCTTACCACCGGATTTGTTACCCACAAGTGCGGTTTTTTCTTAAACAAATCTATTAAAATTTTTCCAATTTAACCAAAAGTTACGTAAATCTCTTGCGCCCCAAAAAGGCATAGGCCAACAAAAGCCCCGCCAAAAACACGGCCAAGCGGGCCAAATAATCGCCGTAGCGCACATAAAAAGTAAGTCCCGTGTTCAAGTGTGCCGTAGCATCGATGACGCCCCGCCTGTCGTAGCCCAAACTTCGCACCACGCGCCCCCGTTGATCGATCAAGCCGCTGCGACCCGTATTGGCCGATCGCACCACATCGCGACGGGTTTCGATGGCGCGTAAACGGGCATAATCAAAATGTTGACGGTAACCCGATGTTTTTTTCCACCAACCGTCGTTGGAAATTACGGCCAACAAATTGGCCCCGCGCAATACGTAGCGTCTTACGTAATCGCCAAATACACTTTCGTAGCAAATGATGGGCGCCACCCGCAGGGAATCGTAACCGAAAACCACCGGTTCCGGGCTGGGGGTGTGCGTTCCCGACATACCGCCCAAATCGATAATCCAATCGCCCAATAGCGGACGGAACCATTTCCGGTAAGGCATTTTTTCGGCCCCCGGCACCAAAATGGCTTTGTGATAAAGCGCCGGCTGCTGCTGCGGTGCCACAAAAAGCGCCGAATTGTAAATTTGATACCAAAACCGCCGCTGCCTGGCCCAATTGGCCGTTTCGGGCACACTGTCGGCCGCTCCGTGCCAAATGCGGTAGAGCGAAACGCCCACCAGCCAAGCGGCGCCACTACTGTCGGCTTTGCGTTTCAAACTTTGCACAACCCGGTTACGACCCAAACGGTCCAAATCCATACTACGGGCCAAGGCCGTTTCGGGAGCTACAATCAGGTCAAACTTCCGGTGGGCAGGCACCATACTTTCCAAATCGGCCAAAGATTGACTGTTGGGCCGGTCGAATTTTTCGGTCCACGGATCAATGTTGGGTTGCAAAATCAGCACCCGGGCTTCGGTTCCTTTTTCGGCATAACGGAAATACATCACCAACGAAAGCAATACCGGAAGCAGCATAAAAACGCCCCATTTGACCCATCCGGTCCGGTGGTTTCTCTTTTGTGTCAGCCGGTAAAACCATAAACTCCCCGCCAACACCCAAAGCGAACCGCCAAACACACCCGTGTAGGCATACCATTGTACGGCCCAAGGCGTCGAAGCAAACACATTGCCCATGGTCAGCCAGGGCCATTCCAAATCCCAAACGTAATGCAGTTTTTCAAAACTCATCCACAGCGCCGGAAAAAGCACCGTTTGCATGGCCAAAGGTAAACGTTTGCGCGCCTTGTGCCAAAGCCAAAAGGTTAAGCTCATCAACAAACTGTTGGCCAGCAGGGCCATCACGGCACCGGCACGCGTAGCATACCAAATCCAATAGGTTGTGAGCAGGTTAAACAGAAAAAAAGCCACATACAAACGCCAAAAAATCCCTTTTCGCTCCAAGTATAAATCCGAAAGCCGGAACAACGGCCACCAAGCCGCAAAAATCAGAAACGGAAAACCGCCTTCGGGCCACGAAACAAACATCATCATTCCGGCTGCCAGGGCCAACAACCATCCGTTTTGCCACCTCATTGCTTACGGGAAAAAATTTTCAAATCCAAAATCAAGGAAAAAATATGCGAGTAACGCCCCGTGAGTCCGAAATCGGTAAAGGCATAATCCACTTGCAGATATTTGAGCCGGACGCCCAAACCCGCGTGCGGACGCACTTTCCAATAGGTTCCTTCAAAGCCCCTTTCGCGAAAAACATTGTCGGCTCCCAGGCGCAAGAAAACCTTTTGGCGGTAGTCGGCCGTCAGTCCCAAACCGGGTTCCAAACTGAAATGCGGGCCATGCACCAAGGCGTTGCGCTCGTAAAACCAAGCGGTCCAATCGGTTTCGGCCGTCAGTCCGTAGCCGGAACCGAAGCGGAACGCCCGTGCAAAGCCCAAGCGAAGCGAAGGTAGCCGTGTTTCGTTGGCAGCCGGTGGCGTTTGGTTTCGGCCCGGAATGGCATCGGCTATTTCTTGCAAACGCCGGCGGTTGAAAGTCCAAAAAGTAAAAGTGCCCGTAAAATCACGCAGCACGGCACCCAATTGCCAGCGGCCGTAGGCATACTGAACACCGGCATCCATACCGAAACCCCAGCCCGACGCAAAATCGCCGATGTGGCGATACAGCAATTTCAGCGTTAGTCCCGCTTGCAAACCGGGTACAATATCCTTGCGCGCATAGCCGAGCAGCAGGGCATAATCGGCCGCCGAAAAATAAGTAATCCGGTTATAGTCCACATCACCGTTTTCGTCGATGAGCTTGGTGGTGTTCATGATGTTATCCACACCGAAACGTATCAAGGCCGCCCCGCGATATTGGTTACCGTGTTTTTCGGCATAGCTTATTTGGTTGAGCATGGCCATATTGCCGAAATAGGCCGCATGCATCAACCCCAAGTAACGACCTTCGAGCCGGGTAAGTCCGGCCGGATTCCAGTAAACGGCATTGGCATCGCCCGCCAGGGCCGTAACGTTCCCGCCGGTGGCCATGGCGCCTGCACCCACGCCTATGTCCAAAAAAGCATTGGCATGCGCCTGCCCGAAAGTCGATTGCAGCGCCCATAGCCAAATCAAGCTCGCTAATAATCGTTTCATAGCATAGATAACGTCCAAACCGGCGGACAAATTTTATCAAAGATACGTTTTTTCGGATTTAATTTGGGGAGTAAGGCTTTTTTGGTCAGTATTTAATTATTTTTGCTGTATAGTAGATGTTTGATTCAGGGTGATGGATTTTTAAGAAATAAATTCCACTTTTCAATTCGGACAAATCAACACCTCCCGACTCGATTTTTCCATTTTGCACGATTGTTCCCAAAAGGGAAATGATTTCATAATCATAGTGCTCCACATTTTTATCAATCCATACCAGGCCCTGCGTGGGATTGGGATAAACCCGCAAAGAAAGTTCCGGATGCTTGTGTACGGCCGTAATTCCGCTTTTGGATGCCTCGGGCGTGTTGCCATACAAGCCGATGTTTACCCGTCCGCCATTGGGCATGGGTTCAAGGGCATAGTCCGATAAAACGTAGCCACCGTCCACGCAAGGGCTGGTAAGCGTGTCGTTTACCCAAACCACACCGTCCCAACGGCCGAATTCGGATTGAACATGATAATCCAATGCCCACGGCTCAATAATGTTGGCTTGCAGGGTGGCCACATAGGTGCCGTCGCCCAAATCGAACTCCACGCTTTCGCGGGTAAAATACAGATTAAAGGCATCGGGCGTTGAAACATCGCCTTTGTTTACCAGCGGTTGATAATTGCCTGTCAAATCCGTCCGGTAGACCCAAAGCGAAATGCTGATTCCTTGTGATGTGGAAAGTGTGGACGGATATTGGACGCCCGAACTCCCGTCGAACAAGCCGGCGTGGGACCCGAGCAGGGCCTCGGTGGTGAAAGTGGCGGTGGCGGCTTGGGCATTGAAATGATTTCCGCTGGCATCGTCCCACGTGCCGTCCATTTTAATATAGGCCTGCAAGCCGTTGGTGAGCGCTCCCGCAATGTCCACCGGTGAACCGTTGTTATACAAACTCCCGATTTCGGCCGGCGACAAAGCACGGTTCCAAACGGCCAATTCGTCCATCCTGCCCCGGAAACCGTCATGTCCTTGGATGCCCACAAGGAGCGGGTCGTTATTGACGGCCATGGCACCGAATCCCGGAAGAACACGGCTGATATGCCGGGTGCCGTCGATATAGATGGACATGGTTTCGGTGGTGTTGTCATAGGTAGCCACAATATGATGCCATTGATGAAGTGTGCTGTGGGAAGTGCCGAACAAAGGATCGGTATATAGATCGGTGGATGAGTTGGCGTGGGCGTAATCCACGCGATTGTTGTAAAACAAATTGTTGTCGGAAACAAAAGTATGCACCCCCGGTGCACGGTTGTTCAAGGCCGTATCGCTCACGTTTATGATGATGTTGTTCCTGACCAAAGTCCGGTAGCCCGTCCCGTCGGCCAGGTGCGGGTCGAAAATGATGCCGTCGGTTGTGCTGCCGTCAATGATATTGTGTTCCACCAAAGTGCTGTCGTATCCGGCAATGAATATGGCTCCTTCCATCACATATCCCGAAGCGGATGTTTGATTTTTGGTGCGGTAGATCCTGTTGTGGTGGATGTGCACGTTTTTGCGGGTGCCGAACGCGTAGGGAGCGCTTCCGGTCTCCATATCGCTTCCCAAATGAATGCCGCCGTTTTTTCCGTAGATAACATTGTGGTGAATTTCGGCCCGTCCGGTGAGCGGCGTATATTGATTTTCGACAAAAATACCGGCAAACCCGCTGGAATATTTGGCAATGGCATTTCCCACAATATTGCCGTAAACTTCAAAGTCATCCGTGTCTTTCAGCCGTATGCCGCAGTTGGTCCGGGTGGAATAGACGGTATTGTTGAACACTTCAAAATTTTTCAAGCCCACAAAACAAATGCCTTCGTGTCCCGAATATTCGATGAGGTTGTCATAAATCCGTGTTTGGTTACAATCTTGTTGGGTATCGCCGTTGGGCCCGCCCGAACTGGTGAGCCGGATCACGTCCCAACGGCTGTCGTGCAGGTGCATATGGTGGATGGAAACATTGTGCGGATAGCAAAAATGGATAAGGGGAATATATTCGGCGCCCTTGGGTTCTTGCTGAATCAAACCGCCGCTTATTTCAAAGCCGTAAATTTCCACGTTGGAAATACTGTCGCCGTAATCGCCCCAAGCGTTCCACCGGGTCAGGCGTCCTTTTTGGGCAATCAAGGGTTTGTTGCGCGTCCACCATCCCGCATTGGCAATGAGTTCGATTTTGGCCGTGCTATCGCCGGTAAAGATGGTATTGCTGGAAATAAAAATGGTTTCATCGATATAGTAGGTATTCGGGCCTTTGAGATAGACGGTGGTAAAAGCGGGATGGGAAGCCACATAATCCAAGGCCTGATTGATTTGAACCTGATCGCTTGTGCCGTCGCAATTAAAATCGCCGGTTCCGTCGCCCGCCACATAAACCACCGGAGGTGTTTGGGCATAAAGAATGTATGTGGCGAAAGACAGGATGGAGAGGAATAATAGTTTTTTCATTGTTTCGGGACGGGGTTTTTCGAATGAAGTATTTGGGGACGGCTTGTGTTTTTGGGATTGACCGTGCAGGAATGGTTTTCCGGCAGAATGCATCAAATCCTTTTTTCAAATATAGCGATTTCGATATGATTGGTCAAAATGGCAAAAACGCGCCAGGGATGGGAGCGGTTATGCGCAGGTGGCGCGCCGCAGGCCTGCCGTGGCGGCGGGGCGACCAGTGGGGAGCCACGTCCGCCACGCTTGCAGGGCAAGAGCGGGCCGCCTGCGCATTTGAGCGGACAGCCCGGCCCCGCCAAGTGAACGCGCCTGCGGACAAGCCGAAGGCGTAGAACGCCGGTATGCGTGAACTTGTGCGGGGAGGCGCCCGAAAAATTATTGCTCCAACGAAAACGGAACGGCAGGATTAAAAATTTCGGCCATCAACTCGCGCAGGAACGCTTCCAGCAGGATGTCGTCGGACGGCGTGTAAACGGGGAAAACAACAGGCGCGGCTTGGCGGGGCGTATAAATGACCGGTTGAACCCCGGCTTGCGGAGGAAGAATGCCTTGGCGGCGCGCCATCCAAACATACATCCAAAGTTGCAGGAAATACTTGTAGGTTTTTTTCCGGAAATACTCGCCGGCGGGTTTTCCGTCGTCCAGGGCTTTGCGAAAGCGTTTTTCGGACGGGCTTTTGGCATCGCCGGTTTTGTAGTCCACCAGACGCCACGTGTTGCCGCTGCGGTCGAGCCGGTCGAGAATGCCGTGAAAATAAATACGGCCCACGCCGGGCACATCCACAAAGGCCGGGTATTGGCCGGAGTTGTTTTCATTGGGCGAAATCCGTTGTTCAAGCGCTTCGATCACCAGCGTTTCGCGTCCGGCAAGTTCTTTGTCGGTCATCAGGAATTTACGCACTGTTTGTCCGGCCGCTTTAACGGCCAACAGGTTTTTGCCATAAAGACCGGTGGGGTGATGGCCGGTTTTTTCCAAATATTCGTCCCTGAAAATCCGTTCGACAAGCGGGCCGGCTTTGCCCGAGAGTTTTCCGATTAGCCCGTCCGTTATCCGGCTTCCAACGAAGGGGCGATACAGTTCTTCCATAGCATTGTGGATCACCGTGCCCATCATATTGGCGGCCACAAAGGCCTCGGGTTTGCTATCGTCGGGCCACCCGAGCACATAGCGCCGGTAAAAATCGGCCGGATAGTGCAAATAACTCGTCAGAAACGAAGGCGAAACGGCATTTTGCAAAATTTTTTCGCGCAGGCGTTCCAGGGCTTTCGGGTCCTTGGGCAGGGAGGTCGCCGGTTGGTGCAACCCTATGCCGGCTTGCACTTGATGTTGCCGGATTTCGACGGCTTTCCCGGGCAGTTTGAAGCGCAATTGTTCCACAAACCGGCTGGGTTCACCCGTAGTAAAGCCCGAACCGGACGAACTGTAAAGGTAGGTGCATTCCCGTGCCGATGCCGCCAGCCGGTAGAAATGGTAAGCGGCAATGGCATTTTTGTCTTCATTGAGGGGTAGTTTGAAATGGCGGCGCAGATCGGCAGGCAGGAAACTTTCGGTGCGCGTGGCCGAAGGTAACAGGCCTTCGTTGGCCGCCAGCACATACACGCGGTCGAAGTCCAAAAGCCGGGTTTCCAACAGCCCCATCACCTGCAACCCTTTGAGCGGATGTCCTTCGAAGGCCAAGCTTTGGGCATCCAACAACCTGAGCAATATTTTTTCCAAACTGCGGATATTGTCGAACCAATTGAACCGGCGGCGGTATTCGAGCAATCCTTCCCACAGGTCGCGGAGTTCCAGTATGGCCGCCTTGTCGGTGGACGAGCCCTGATGGTCGAGCAATGCTTGGATGAGCAGGAGACCGTTTTCCAGCACGTGCTCCATAGTTTGGGGGCGGAAAAAACTTTGCCAGCCGGGTTGGCTTTGCCAAGTTTGTGGAATTTTGTCCCAAGGAATAAAGCGCACGGGGCTTTGGCGCAGGCCGGCGGCCAATTCGGCGGATGTGGCATCCGACGCGGCCAACGCGTATTGATTTTCGAAAAATTCGGCCAATTCCAACACATCCACCGGCCGGTTTTCTTCGCGGCGGCGAAGCCATTGGAGGTAGTGCATCCACCATTGCACCGGAGGTAGTTCACGAAGGGACAAACCGAAGGTGATGTTCACGGCCGGCAAATCCGGCAAGCTATGCAAAAGCGGAAGTAAGGCCTGCGCATCGGGCAGCACCACGGCCACCCGCAGCCAATCGGTGCCGGGAGGTAATTTTTCCAACTCACGGGCCAGCCACTGGAATTGGCTTTGCAGGCCGGGCGTTTCCACAAAGCGGTGTGTGCTTCCGGCGGGAAACCCTTCGGGAATTCGATCGGGAAAAGTGGGCCCCAAAACGGGGTCTTGGCGCAGGCGGCGCAGGAAACGGCCCGCTTCGAAAGGTTCTTCCAAATAAAAACGATGAATATCCCACCGCACGACGGCCTTGCCGGAACGGACCAAATGGCCGAAAATACGGTGTTCGGCCGGGGTGAGGGCATTGAACCCGGCCAAAACGATGCTTTGGGGTTCCAAACCGGCGGCCCACTGTTCCACGTGCCGGGCGGCGTAGCGGTAAATCATTCCTTCGTAGGCCGCGCCCTTGGCGCTCAGGATGCTGTGAAAACGCTTGTAGAGTTCGGGCAAGGAACGAAAAAAACGGATATAGTCCGACGTTTCGGTGGCCGCTTCTATATTTTCGGCCCAAGTCTCCATTTCTTTGATCGCAGCTACATTGCCTAGTATTTCACCGGGCGGCACCAGGAATTTGTCTATTTCGTCAAAATCGGCCAGGAGGACGGGGGCCCAGCCCAGGAATTGTTCCAGGGATTGGGCACCGTAACCCGCCTGACGGGCCAGGTCTTGGTAGGCCTCGTAAAGGTTGAGCAGACTTTCGAATTTTTCGGCTTTGATATAGGGTGTTTGCCGCTGTAAAAAATCGGAAACTGAAATCATTTCGGGCAGGAGCACCGCGCCGGGTGTCCGCCGTGTGAGTTCACGAGCCAGAAATGCGGCGGGGCGTTTGTTGGGAAACACCACCGTAAGCCCGGCCCAATCTTTCCGGCCGGTTAATTCACCGGCCAAGCGGTGGATAAAGCCGTTCATTTTTGCAAGAAAACGGTCAGAGCTTCGGCCCGTGCACCGGGTTTGATGGCATCCACATCGGGTTTGACGGCCGGATTATGTTGTGCCGCATCGGCCAAGGCGTCGATGCCGAAACTTAGGGTGGCGTTCAGCTGGGGGAAAAATACCACCACATGTTGCAGCGTGGTTTCCACGCGCCCGGGTTTGTAGGCCTTTTTCCATTCGGCAAAGGAGGATTGCAAGCCGGGGCCTTGTTCGCTGTGGTAGCGGGGCGACAAAATTTCCACGGCCCACAGGGCCAAGGTGTCGTCTTGGGAGCGGTAGTTCAGTTGGAGCAAAGGTTTTCCGGTTCCTTTTTCGAAGATGCGAACGGTGGTTTGGGTTTCAATGCCCGTAACTTTTTCGGGCCGCCCGATGCTATCGTCGGGGAAAAGGGCTTGAAGTTTGTCGGGAGCCGTGTGTCCGTGCAAAGGCCCCACATAGCCGGGGCCGAAGCGGAAGTTATCGCCCGGTTTGCTGCAAGCGGCAAGCAAAAGCAGTGCAAACAAAGCCATTGACAGGTAGGGGAATTTTTTCATAATGCTGGGCATTGTTTTTTCAAAAATAAGAAATATTCGTCGGAGGGAAGCAAAATATTGTCGTGCGTTCCGGCGCCCTGCGGTCGCCTCCACGGCTCCACAAGCCGGCGGCTTCCAAGGGCCGGTGCCAAGGGCCGCGCCTTGTCTTGTTTCGCGGCTCCGGGAGCCGGCACGCTCCGCCTGTGGCTCCGCGTT
>JALWYR010000267.1 GCA_027003085.1 Flavobacteriales bacterium | reverse complement strand
TTTGCGCCGGCGCCGGGGGCTCCCGGAGGAAGAGACCACAGCGCCGGCCATGCAAAAACCGACGCACCCAAGCCGCATTTAAGCGGACAGCCCGACGGCGCCACGTGAACGCGCCGCCGGATGAGCCGAAGGCGAAAGCCGGCGGCATGCGTGAACGTGTGCGGCGGGACGCCCTGAAAATCATCAAAAAATAACGGCAAAATCCTTTTTGTCGCTTAGACTGGATTTTGTTCATTAAATTTGCAAAAACTCCCCGGCAATGAAAAAATTCCTGAAAATTTTTGCCATACTATTGCTCCTGCTCCTGTTGGCCGCCGTGGCGGTGCCTTATTTTTTCAAAGGACGCATCGTTGAATACATCAAACAAGACATCAACCGCACACTGACCGCCCGGGTGGATTTCGGCAAAACTTCCTTGACGCTTTTCCGCAGTTTTCCGGATTTGTATGTGGAAATCAACGACCTTTCGGTGGTCAATGCCGACTCGGTTTTCCGGGACGTGCCTCTGGCCCGGATAGGCCGCCTGGGGCTTACGCTTGACCTTTCGGCCCTGTGGAAAGGCCGTAAGGAAGTGAAGGATATTTTGCTGGAAAACGCCGATTTTGTGGTGCTTGTCCGTCCCGACGGCAAAGCCAATTACGATATTGTGCGTTCGCAGGATAGCACGGAAACCGAAACATCGTCATCGGCCCTGGAAATGCACTTGAAACATTATACTGCCCGCAATATTCGCCTGCTCTACGACGACCGCTCGATGGATATGCGGCTGTATTTGGCCGGTTTCGACCACGAAGGCAGCACTGACATTAGCGGCGATGTATATACCCTGCGCGGCCAAAGCACAGCCGACACCTTGGATGTGCGCTACGGCGGAACCGGATATTTGGTCAATGCCCGGGTCCAACTGGCCGATACCATCGTTATGCGCGACGGGTTCCAAACTTTCGAATTTCGCAATATCTCGGGAACCATCAACGACCTGCCTTTGCATTTCGAGGGAAGCATGGCAATGAAGCCCAACGACGACATTGCCATGGACCTGCACTTTGGCACGGCACAAAACAGCTTGGCCAAACTGATGAGTTTGATTCCCGCCGGATATATGCCGCCCTTGCCCCGAATGGACATCCACGGGCTGGCCAAACTGGACGGAAGCGTTAAGGGTGTTTACAACGAACATTCCTATCCGGCCTATCATATTGCCCTGGATGTGGACAAGGGACGAATCAAAGGCAAGGATTTACCCGGCAGCCTGGACGGAATCCGGGTGCAAACCCGTGTGGATTTTCCCGGCGGTGCCGACTTGGACGCCACGGTGATAGATATGCCCGTCATTGCCTTCCGGCTCAATGGCAATCCGGCCCAGGGCCACCTGCAAGTGCATAACCCCATGACCGACCCGCTGGTCAATACGGCTTTTAAGGCCGATTTGAACCTGGGCGATTTTGGCAAGGCGTTGCCCCTGGAAAGCGTGCGCAAGCTGCAAGGCCGCTTGCAAGCGGATTTTGCGCTGAACGCCCGCGTGTCGGATATGGAAAAACAACGCACCGAACGCATCCGTGCCCGGGGATTTTTTAACCTGAGCGATTTTGTCTACGAAGCCGACAGCTTGCCTTATCCGGTGCGCATTGCCCGTGCCGAAACCCATATCACACCACTGGCCTGGAAATTGGACAAACTTCAAATGCAAGCCGGACGCAGCGATTTCGACCTCCGGGGCGAAGCGGTCAATTATTTGGCCTACCTCACCGGTAAAGACAGCACCTTGCGCGCAAGTTTCCAAGGCCGTTCGCACTTTATCGATGCCAATGAACTCACCGGCGGTGCCTCCGGCGCCTCGACCTCCGACACTACGCAAATGCAAGCACCGCGTATTCCCGCTAATTTGGACCTGCAATTTGCCTACACCGCCGACCGGATGCGCTATAAGGACATGGATTTGCACAACCTGAAAGCCGATGTGCGGGTAGCCAACCGCAAAGCCGAACTGCGGGGCGTTTTGCTGCAAGCCCTGGGCGGACAAATGGACCTGACCGGCACCTACGACACATCGGGCGAAAAACCCTACACTTCGCTGCAATTGCATATGCAGGGCGTTCAGGTGGACAAGACGGCTTCGACCTTGACTTTTTTCAAGGCCTATGCGCCTGTTCTCCAACAGATACGCGGTCAAATGAACCTGGATTTGGAAACCGGCCTCCATTTGGATGAAAACCTTAATCCCTTGCTCAAAACCACCGATGCCACGGGTGATTTGAGCACCTCGGCGCTCAAACCCGAACGGGCGGACTTTTTCCGTTCGGCGGCTTCGGTGTTGAAGCTCAAAGCCTTGGAAAAGCCCGAAATAAAATCCGCCAAAGCCCATTTTGCCATTGCTGACGGTACGCTAACCGTATTGCCCTTCGATTTCAAAGTGAACGGAATGAAATCCTCTTTGGGTGGCAAGGTGATGCTCGACCAAACACTCGACTTGCAATGGAATCTGGAAATTCCGGTGGAAAAACTGGGGGCGCAAGCCCAAGCGTGGATGCAAAACTTCCAGGGACAATTAAGCCAATTGGGCATTCCTTTGCAACAAATCAAAACCGTGTATGTAACCTTGCAAATCACAGGCGATTTGCAGCATCCGCACATCAGGCCGGTATTCCGCAAGGGCGCCGGTATGCAAGGGCTGATCAATACGGTGAAGGACACGGTTACCGCCGTGGTTAAACAAGAGGTTAAGCAGGTGGTGGACACAACGGCCCGCTACCTGGATGCCCAAGCGCAAGCACTAATCGCCCAAGCCGAACGCCAAGGCGATAGTTTGATCGCCCAAGCGCGCATAGCTGCGGATAATATTCGTAAGGAAGCCGATAAACGTGCCAAAGAACTGGTGGCCAAGGCATCCAATCCACTGGAAAAATTCGCCGCCCAAAAGGCCGCCAACAAAATCCGCAAAGAAGCCGACAAACGGGCCAATCAACTCATCCGCCAAGCCGAAGAAAAGAAAAAACAATGGGTGGAAGCGGCCCGGCAGAAAGCGGCACGGCTACGCCAACGCTCGGATAGCTTGGTGAAGTAGGGATTTTAGGTGTAAAGTTTATGGCTCCGCAAG
>JALWYR010000266.1 GCA_027003085.1 Flavobacteriales bacterium | reverse complement strand
TTCTTGGTGAGTGGACTATTACAAAATACGCATTTTTTTTATTCATATACTTTGATTTGCGATAAAGCTAATAAAATCAAACTGTTCAGAGAATTTCAGCCTACTTTTTGTCCATTAAGCCCTAAAATACGAAACTTTACCACTACCTCACTCCTCCTGTCAAGTCATTAAACTTCCATGACTATTATTAATTTCATCATGTATTTCGTCATCATAATGACCAAAAGTTATAACTTTAAGTCATTACGATATCCTTTCGTCATATTCGAAACAAGTATCAAGTTGATTTGTATAGCTCAATACCACGCCCTCAATCCACCGGCGTGGCTTTAAACTTCCGGGTGCAAAGGAATATTTCGGCATGTAAAGCCCGTTCACTTTCAATTTATAATAACAAATTCTCTAAAATTATTTCTGTCTATTACTTTGGTTTTGGCATGATAGGTTTCGACAAAAGTCTTCGGTAATCGCACCTTATTTTTTGCTTGCCACTTAAACTCATAGCCATATATTTCCCCATCTTTCTCTTCAACATAATCAACTTCTTGTTGTTGTTTGGTTCGCCAAAAATACATTCTAGCAAAAGTTTCTTTATAAATGTTTTGCTTCATCCGTTCCGACACCAAAAAATTTTCCCACAATGCACCCACATCCGTTCGCAGGTTTAGTGCACTAAAATTACCGGTTATCATATTCCTAATCCCGTTATCGTAAAAATATATTTTCCGGTTTCTTTTGATTTCATTGCGTAAATTTCTACTGAAACTGTTTAACCGGAAAATAATGAATCCTTTTTCGAGTATGTCAATATATTTTTGAACTGTAATTTTGTTTATACCAACTAACTTTGAAAGTTCGTTATAATTCACTTCATTTCCTATTTGAAACGCAAGGGCCAACAATAGTTTATCCAACACTTCCGGCCTACGGATTTCTGCAAAGGAAAGTATATCGCGATATAAATAACTGCTAACAAGGTTTTTCAAAACTGCCCGTTCATTTCCTTTATGATTCAGAACATCCGGGTAAAATCCATACAACAATCTGTTTTCCAACTGTTGTTCCGCACTCACAAAACCTTCCTTTTTTTCAAATTCCTCCCAAGCTATGGGAAACAATTCATATTCCCACTTCCTGCCGGCTAAACTTTCGTTTAACTTATTCCCCAATTCAAAAGAAGACGATCCCGTAACCATTAATTGCACATCCTTAAATTGGTCGGTTATGATTTTAAGCGTCAGTCCTATGCCATCTATACGTTGAGCTTCGTCTATAAAAACAATTTTATTTCCTGCCAAAATGGATCGAATTTGTTCCGTATTGGGACTTTGCAACAATTGCCTGATTGAAGGATCATCTCCATCAAGAAACAAATAATCCTGTCCTTTGAGTATCTTTTTTATCAATGTGGTTTTACCAACTTGCCTTGCCCCGACAACGATAATTGCTTTACCACTTCCTACCTGAGCTTTAATCTTATTTTCAATAAGCCGCGGATACATAATTTTTTTGGCAAATATAAAATTCGTCATCATAATGACCAAAAGTTATAACTTTAAGTCATTACGATATCCTTTCGTATCATTTTAAACAAAAATCAGGTTGATTTGTATAGCTCAAACCACACCCTCACTCCTTAGACCAAGTCTTTAAACTGCCGGGAGCAAAAGAATATTGTGGTGTGAAAAGGCCGTTTGTGGTAGAACTTACCGCATACCATGGACTGATGTTTTTGTCCACGGGATTTGCCAAAATTTGAATTTCTTGGGCCGGCATATAGCTTTGAGCCAACAAAAATACCTTTTCGCCCGTCTTGGGATTTTGTGCCACATCCAAAACAATTTCGGCGTGACCGGGCATTCCGCCTAAAATAAATACATCACCCGGCGCAATATCTTTCAAGGACTTGGGAACCAATTCCTTGCTAAGCGAATAACTCCCCGCATAAGCATAAACCATTTGCATAAACTTATAAAAAGTCCGTAACGAATTATCCGGTGCCGCAGCATCCGTCCAATACACTGTGTTGCCATCAACCACAATACGTTTGCCTTGTATCCACTTACGGTAATCCGCCCGGAAGCCGTTGGTAAAATCAAAATGTATCTTATCGTATTGCTTTGTTTTCCAAAAGTATAGCGCCCGCAGATGCATCACTGCATCGGCACACTGGTGCAAATCCGTGTTGCCGATGGGCAGGTCAATCACCGACACATAAATGCCGCCGTTTGCCTTTATATTTCCATTGTAATACAACACCGGCGATCCCCAAGGTTTCAAAGGCAGTTTCCTTAAAAATTCCGCAAACGATCCCGGAGTAGCCGGAACACGCTTAAATCCTTTTGGTGGTAAAAACCTGGTTTCCACCGTCTTGCCATCCTTGTGAATAATTTCACCTGTTCCCTTCGCGTTGTCCTGCGCTGTTGCTTGATTGTTCTCCGCCCCGTTTGAACACGAAAGCTGAAATAGTGCAATAATGATCCATTGAAATTTTTTCATAGGCATAAAATTTAACGTATTGGTTTACGGTATTATTATTTAGGCACCCGGCGGGATGCATTAGCACAAACCGGCATTGCTTGCTTGCCCTGCGGCGCCCCGAACACCGGCGCCCGGACGCCCTAATCATTCTTTCGTAAAGGTTTTTAAGAAAAATTTTCGCCCTTTTCCTTACTTTTTCCCGATTTTCCCCTATATTCGTATTTTATAACGAAAATTTTATGGGAGACTTTAATGTTCACAAGGCCGCATCGCCCGAAGAAATCGCCAAATTCACCAAAAACCTCTTGCGCGACATTCAGGCATTGGAGTTTATGCTCCGCGAAGATTGGTTCGACAAAGGAGAACCGCATATAGGCGCCGAACAGGAATTTTGTTTGGTGGACAAGAACTATAAGCCCAACCCCATCAACCTGGAAATTATCGGGGAGGCGGGCATGGATAACCTGAGCCCCGAATTGGCCCGTTTTAACCTGGAAACCAACGTGGATCCACAGGTGTTTGCCGGTAAATCGCTGTCGGTAATGGAAGCGCAAATCCAGTCCGATCTGGAAAAAATCCGCAACATCGCCCGCCGGCACGAGGCCGATATTATCCTTACGGGCATCCTGCCCACCGTGCGTAAATTCGATGTGGAACGCGAAAACATCACCCCCATCGACCGGTATTTTGCCCTGATGGATGCCCTGCGCGAAATGCGTGGCGAAGAGTTTATTATCAACATCACCGGCATCGATGAACTCAATATCAAACTCCAAAGCGGACTGATCGAAGCGGCCAACACAGGCTTTCAGGTGCACCTGCAAGTGCGGCCCGAAGATTTTGCCAAACGCTACAACATTGCCCAACTGATTGCCGGGCCGGTAATGGCCTTGGCGGTCAATTCGCCACTGCTTTTCGGAAAGCGGCTGTGGCACGAAACCCGCGTGGCCCTGTTCCAGCAATCCATCGACACGCGTGTGAGCAGCGAACACATCCGCGATCGTCATCCGCGGGTGACTTTCGGCACCCGTTGGGTGGACGAAGGCATTTTGGATATTTTCAAGGAAGATGTGTTGCGCTACCGCGTGCTGCTGGGCGCCGATATTCCGCACGACAGTTTGGAATACGTCAAACAAGGCAAAGTGCCCGTGCTCAAAGCCCTTACGGTGCACAATTCCACCATTTACCGCTGGAACCGGCCGGTTTACGGTATTTCGCCCAACGGAAAACCGCACTTGCGCATCGAAGCGCGTATGCTCCCGGCCGGGCCCACCGTGGCCGACGAAATGGCCAACGCCGCCTTTTGGCTCGGCCTTATGGAAGGATTTGCCCGGCAATACGACGATGTGCGACCGCTAATCCGTTTTGAACACGTCAAGGAGAATTTCTATGCCGCCAGCCGAACCGGAATGGCCAAAAAATTCAAATGGATCAACAACACATCCTACTATGCCGACGAGCTTATCCTGAACGAACTGCTTCCGTTGGCCCGCGAGGGGTTGCAGTCGCGCAATATAGATGCCGGCGATATTGATCGCTACCTGGGCATCATTGAACAAAGGGTCAAACGCGGCCAAACCGGTGCCGGATGGATGCTGGAAACCTATGGCAAATTCAAAGATTCGGCCTCGCGCGAAGAAATTATGACGCTCATCACTTCCGCTACGGTGCGGAACCAAAAAAACGGCACCCCCATCCACGAATGGCCACTACCCGAAATGCAAGAACTGGCCCACTGGCATCCGTCGCAGCTGCTGGTGGAAGAAGTGATGAAAACCGATGTGATTTCCGTTCACCCCGACGACATTGTGGAACTGGTGGCCGATATGATGGACTGGGCCAAATTGCGTTATGTGCCCGTGGAAAACCACAAGGGCGATTTTGTGGGATTGGTAACGGCCCGGCGCTTGCTTCGCGAACTCCGGCAAATGGCTTTACAAAACAACTATCCCGACCTGCGTATCAAAGATATTATGCTCACCGACCCGCAAACCATCGGGCCCGAGGAAAAATTGGAAAAAGCTGTGGAAATTATGGACCAAAACCGCATCGGTTCCTTGCCCGTGGTGCAAAACGGAAAATTGGTGGGTATGCTCACCGAAACCGAATTTTTCCATCTGAGCAAGCGACTTTTTCACCGGCTTTAAACATATTTTAAGGAAACGAAAAATTTGTAACTTTGCATTTCGTTAATAGGGTGGAAAGGCAATGAAGGACAGGCATTTGTTTTTTGCATTGGAAAAATCCTACGGGCCCAAGTTGTTGGTCATCGGTGGCATGCACGGGAACGAACACAGCGGGCCCGAAGCTATGCAACGGGTTGCTACGCAGTTGAGGCAGAACCCGGAGAAATTTCACGGAAGCGTGTATTTTATTTTAGGAAACCTGAAAGCCTTGGAGCGTAACGAACGCTTTGTGGATGTGGACCTCAACCGCATTTGGCGTGATGATTTAATTCGTGATGCATCCGACGCCAAGCAATACGATTTTAAGGAACTGGCCGAAATACACGAGCTTATCGAAAATATTTGTCAGGGACAATATAAGGATTGTATCCTGCTGGATTTACATACCTTTTCGGCCGATTCGGGGCTTTTTTGCATTCCGGCCGAAAATCCGTCAAGCGAAAAATTGGCCCGCAGTTTCGGTGTGCCCTACATCGAAAAGCTGGCCCGCTCGCTTCCCGAAACGGCTTTGAACTACTACGGCGAAAAAGGCATGACCTCGGTGGTTTTCGAAGGCGGAAAACACAACACCGCCGAAGCTACCGACAACCTGGAACGCGCCATTTGGATTACGCTCGAACAAACCGGCATCATACGGGCCGGAGATTTTCCGTTTGTGGAACAAATGAAAACACATTTGGAAAGAATTTCCCGCAATTTGCCACACCGGCTCGAAATGGTGTATCGGCATAAACTGGAAGACTATCATCACTACCGGATGAACGAAGGTTACTACAATTTTAAATCCGTGAAACAAGGCGAACCCGTTGCCCGACAAAACGGGCGCGAGGTGATATCGCCTTTCGGCGGTTTTATGCTCATGCCCCTTTACCAAACCAAGGGCAGCGACGGATTCTTCATTGTCCAGGAACGCGGCTCACGACGAAAAAACAAAGCATAACCATGGAAATAGCCCTTATTGCCCACGATGGCAAAAAACCCGAAATGGTCCGTTTTATTATGGACCATAAGGACATCCTCAAACAAAACAACGTTCAACTCATTGCCACGGGAACCACAGGCAAGTATGTGGAAGAAACCGGACTGAAAGTCCTCCGGCTGCTTTCGGGCCCGTTGGGTGGCGATGCCCAAATTGCTGCACGCGTGGCCGAAGGAAAAACCGATATGGTCATCTTTTTCCGCGATCCGCTGGATAAACACCCGCACGAGCCCGATATTTCCATGCTAATGCGATTGTGTGATGTGCACAACGTGCCCTTGGCCACCAATCCTGCCACGGCCGAATTGCTCTTTAAAACCATTCCCCTACAATAAATGCAGAAGGACAATAAACATACCAATCCACCGCGGTCGGTCGAAGATTTGGGCGAATTCGGGCTTATTCATTACTTGACCGATGACGTCAAAATCCGTAATAAAACCACCGTTTTCGGCATAGGCGACGATGCCGCCGTGTTGGATTATCGCGACCGGCAGGTGTTGGTTTCGTCCGACATTCTGGTCGAGGGTGTGCATTTCGACCTCAGTTATATGCCGCTCAAACATTTGGGTTACAAAACCGCCGTGGTAAATTTTTCCGACATCTATGCCATGAACGGGATGGCCGAGCAATTTTTTATCGACCTGGCCGTTTCCAACCGTTTCACGCTCGAAGCCATCGACGAATTTATGGCCGGCGTAAAACTGGCCTGTGATCATTACGGCGTGGATTTGGCCGGTGGCGACACCACTTCGTCGGCCAAGGGGATGATTGTCGCCGGAACGGCCGTAGGGGGTGGCGAAAAAAACAAGATTACCTACCGTCATGGTGCCAAACCCAACGACCTTTTGGTGGTAACGGGCGATTTGGGCGCCGCTTATGTCGGTTTGCAAATTCTGCGGCGCGAAAAGGAAGTATTCCTGGTCAACCCGCAGCATCAACCCGACTTGGAACCGTATAGCTATATTGTTGAACGCCAGCTCAAACCCGAAGCCCGCAAAGATGTGGTGGAATGGCTGGCACGCAACAATGTGGTGCCCACGGCCATGATCGATATTTCGGACGGGCTTTCGTCCGAGGTCATTCATTTGAGCCAAGCCTCGGGATACGGAGTCCATATTTACGAAGAAAAAATTCCCATCGACAACCGCACGTCCACAGCGGCCGAGGAACTCAACTTGCATCCTTTGGTGGCCGCCCTCAACGGCGGCGAAGACTACGAACTGCTTTTTGCCGTTGCACAAAAAGATTACCCCAAAATCAAAAATGTGCCCGGACTGAGTATTATCGGGCATTTTACCGAAGACCCCGGTACCTTCCTAATTACCAAGCTCAATGAACAGGTTCCTTTGACGGCACAGGGTTGGGACGCATTCCTTCAACGCCAAAAAAACAAAGGATGAAAAAGCCTTATCGAATTGTTTTGCTGTGGCCTTTTTTCATTGTGAGCTTAGCCATACATACGGCTTGTTCAACTTCGAACAGCGATCAAAAGCATTATTCGCTTTCTGCATTGCCAGTGGAACGTAATGCTTCCGGCCATCGAATTGATACTTCGAATTGGAAAATATACCGTACCGATACATTATTTATTAAATATCCCCCTTCGTGGACGGTGCAGGACAAAAATCTCTTGGCCAAACCCATGCGTTTTTATATCAAAAGTCCACGCCAATCATCCGGCGACCGGTTTTTGGAAAACCTGCTGGTGGTCGAAGAGCCTTTAAAACAAACCGGAACATTAGACGAATTTTTCAGGCAAAACAAAAAGAAAATCGAAAATGTGCTGGGTAATGGCATTATATCCGAACAAAAAGTTTCCGATCACGTCCTTCCGTATTATAAATTGGATTACAAGGTACAAATGAACAACCGCCCCCTGCGATTCCGGCAGCATTATTATGTGTGGCAACGGAAAGGCTATATAGTAACCTTTACCGGATTGGAACAGGATTGGAATAAATATGTCGATACCATGCAAAGCATACTTGATTCGTTTAAAATATTACCCGCCCTAACCCGTCACTAAACTCTTTTTTACCACATTTTAGCGCACAGATCCGTTTAACCTCTTTTAACACGGACTGTTCTGCTTAAAAACATTTTTATATTCCCGATATTTTCGTATATTTTGTTTTGAAAAACTAAATATTTTGTCAAAATGATACGGGTTTTGCTACTTTGTTTACTGCTTTTTTTGCCTGCCATGTATGTTAGCGGCCAGGATTTCAGGGTCCCGCCGGATTTCGACCCGGACACCGTCCGGAATTTTGCCCGATTTGAACCCGCGGTGATCCAAGCGGCGGATTGGCTTATGCATCATCCGCCCGAAAAAAGCAATCAACGGCAAGAAATTACCAAATTCCTTATAAATTGGCTCGACAAAACGCCTACGCTTACCATTGTGTTGGACCCGGATATCATCAAATTTACCGATTGCAGTGAATGTGTTCTTATTTTTATGGCGGCCTACGCCAAACACGCCATCCGAAACCCCAAAGACACAAGGGCCGAACACAATGTGGCCGCCGTGCATGCCGTGCTGGATTATTATTTGAAATACAGGAAGTTTCTTCCTAAGTCGAAAGGCATTAAGTTCTATCTGAAATTGGATAATAAAGGTCAATTCGACGAATATATCCGAAACAACAGTTAATTCGACCCTATCAATACCCCAAACAAAAAAACCGCCCTTGCAAGCAAGAGCGGTTCACTTCGACCGTTGCCCGGATTACTTGATTTTGACCTTTTTGACTTTCTTTTGTTGTTCTTCCAACTTCGGAATGTAAATCTTCAAAACGCCGTCTTCGTATTTGGCTTCCACCTTGTCGATGTCGAACACGTTGTCGGGCAAAGTAAACGAACGTTGGAAGTTTTCGTAACCGAATTCTTTCTTGATGAAATTAGCGCCTTCTTCCAATTTTTCTTCCTCCTTATGAGCCGAAATGGTCAGGACATTGTCTTCCACCTTGATTTCAAAATCGTCTTTTTTCAATCCGGGCGCAGCCAAGTCGATTTCCACGCCTTTGTCATCCTCGATGATGTTCACGGCGGGCACTACCAACCGTCCCATTTGGTTTTCCAACGTAGGCACCACAGGACGGAAAAAATCTTCGAACAAAGCCAACATCGGATCTTTTACTGTACGTCGAACTACCGGTTTCATTTTTTTCTCATTTTTTGGTTTCCGCCCATACCATAACAAACACAATACCAAGTCCTTGAAACCGACGTTTTGGCATTTTTCCCAAGCAAAAACGGGACAAATTTTCGGCCGCTGCGTCAAAATTACATTCCCAAATCCGGTAAAATTCCGTAACTTAACGAACGCAAAACCGAAACCGATATGAAAAAAATATTACTGGGCAACGAAGCCATCGCCCAAGGCGCCGTGGACGCCGGACTCTCGGGCATGTATGCCTATCCGGGAACGCCGTCCACCGAAATTACCGAATATATCCAAAAACTGCCCGAAGCCCGGTCGGGCCAAATCAAATCCTCCTGGGCCGTCAACGAAAAAGTGGCCGTGGAAGAAGCCCTGGGCATGTCGTTTGCAGGCAAACGGGCCATGGTGGCTATGAAACACGTGGGCCTCAATGTGGCCGCCGATGCCTTTATCAACTCGGCCATTTCGGGCGTCAACGGCGGACTGGTGGTCGTGGTGGCCGACGACCCTTCGCAGCATTCGTCCCAAAACGAACAAGACTCGCGCTACTACGGAAAATTTGCCATGGTGCCCATGCTGGAACCCACCAACCAGCAGGAGGCCTACGACATGATGGCCTACGCCTTCGACCTCTCGGAACGTTTCCAATTGCCCGTGCTGCTACGTAGCGTAACACGGCTTTCGCACTCGCGCACCATCATTAACCTCAAAGACGAAAAACGTCCGCAAAACGACCTGCATTTTCCCGAAAACGCCAAGCGCTTCAACCTGGTGCCTTCCTATGCCAAAGTGCAATACCGCAAACTGGTCGAAAAACAAAAAGAACTGGAACACGAAAGCGAAACCTCGGGCTGGAACACTTTTATCGAAGGTTCGGGCAACGAAAAACTGGGCATCGTGACCTCGGGGATTGCGTTCAACTACCTGATGGAAAATTTTGCCGGCCGTCCCCTACCCTACGACACGGTCAAAATCAACCAATATCCGCTGCCCCGCAAAATGCTTCGCCGGCTGTTTGAACGCAACGACCGCATCCTGATTATCGAAGAAGGTTATCCCTTTATCGAAGAGCTGCTGGCCGATTATCTGGGCTTCGACAACAAGGTTATCGGCAAACTCACCGGCCACCTGCCCCGCACGGGCGAACTCAACCCCAATGCCGTGGCCGTGGCCCTGGGGCTCGAAGAACCGGTCCAATGGGAACGCCCGCAAATCCTGGCCGACCGACCGCCCCAACTCTGCCCCGGCTGCGGTCATATCGACATGTATAACGAAATCAAATCCCTGCTGCCCGAAATCGGCGACAATCACGTGTATTCCGACATCGGCTGCTATTCGCTGGGCGTGTTGGAACCCTTCGACGCCATCGACACCATCATCGACATGGGCGCCTCCATTCCTATGGCCAAAGGTGCGGCCGATGCGGGCGTGCGTCCGGCCATTGCGGTGATTGGCGACTCCACTTTCACCC
>JALWYR010000265.1 GCA_027003085.1 Flavobacteriales bacterium | reverse complement strand
GAATTTGTCTTTACGCAAATAGGGCCCGAAAACAGCGCCTTTGGGTAGTTTTTGGAGTGTGTCGGCAATGTCTTTGGGTAGTTCGTCGGCCGTAAACCAACGAACGGGTTTATACCGGTCGCTGTATTTTTTGACAAAAGCGTCGGCATCGGCGGTATTACGGAAGCCGGGGATGGTGTCGTTTTTGTTGGTTTTTTCGTTAAACACCACTTTGTCTTCGATCAAAGACTGCAATTTGGCCTTAACGGCATCGTAGTCGGCCTTGGAGGGTTTGTTTTCGAATTTAACGTAAAGAATATTGCGGCTTTCTTTGGCCTTGTATTGGTCGGGATGGGCGGCCACATAGTTTTTGATGTCGTCTTCGGTTACTTGCACCAGCGAATCGGGAATTTTGGAATAGGGGACGGTAACAAAGTCGAAACTCACCTTGTCGTTTTCTTTGCGGTAGGCCCATTCGCCTTCTTTAATCGTAGGATTAAGCGCACCGCGCACCAAATAGGTAAAGATTTTACGTCCTTCGTTTTCTTTGATGCTCTTAATGGAATTTATCCAGTCTTTATATTGTCTGGAATTGATATCTTTACTTTCGTTAATTTTTTCCAAGTAGTCGATGAGTTGATTTTCATCAAATACCCCTTGGGAAGTAGTAAAATACTGGCGTATATTAGGGTCGTTTTTGAGAACATCAAACACGCGGTCGTCGGAAACGCTGATGCCTGTTTTCTTGAATTCGTCTTCCAATAATTTTTGATTAACAAAATAATCCCAGGCTTGGCGCATGATTAATGATGAAGAGTAACCGGGCCCGTAACGTTTTTGTAAATTGGCCCTGTATTCCTGAAACTCACGGGTGGGAATTTTGACACCGTTCACTTTGCCCACATAATCCCGCGAAGGTTGAAACAGGGATGAGCTGTTTTCAAGCAAACCCATAATCAAAAAAGCAAACAAGGCCAAACCGACCACAATAATAGCTACGCCTGAGCTGCGTTGAATCTTACCGAGTATTGCCATTTTATGTTTTTTTCAAATCTGTGCGAAAATACGACATAATCCCTAAATATAAAAATAGAAAAGGGAACCCGCTTTGCAGGATCCCTTTGGTTGTTTTTAATAAAATACCGGATTTATTCCACAACTAATTTCCTAACCGACATCCGGCCGCCGTCGGCAATGCGCAGCAAGTAAACGCCGCGTGCCCACTGCGAAACGTCGATGCGGCGGGAAATGGCACCGGTTTGGTCTGGGTTGGTTTGATAAATCAATCGTCCGTTCAAATCGGTAACACGAATGCTTTGATGCGAAGTGGAGGCATTGTAATCAATGCTTACCGAACGGGATGCGGGGTTAGGATAAATGCGTAAGGCATCTACGGGCACTTGACTTACATTGACATGTTCGGTGCGACAAGGATGAATAGACCAACTATTAAGTGTGCCGGTATCACCATTGTAATTATCCGAAACAAAAAGCGTCCAGGTTCCATTGACGTTTTCGCCGTTGAAATCCGACAAGTTTCCTACGGGGTGATAGGTATTGCCAGCGGCCATTTGGCCACAATCCATAGAAGGCCCGTCATCATCAAAGGTTACCACGATATTATCTTGTGAACTGCAATTTTGGTTAAAGAGCGTTACCTGGGTTCCGGCGGGCGAAGTTAGTTTGATTTTTAAATCTTGAATGTAAGTATGTGAAATGTTTACCGATATATTTAAATCACTGATAGAATAGGAATCGGATACTTGGATGGTGGAAGTAATGCCGTTGGGGTCATTGTCGGGAATGGAAACGGTCGATGTGTTGTTATAATCGGAACAAACGGTTTGATAGTCGCCTATCATGATGTTTCCTTTGTTTACGTCGAAGAAATAATTGCCATGGCCTTTGACCATGTAGTGTCCGTTAGGCGTATCGGCACCCGAAGGGATGGTAACGGTTTCCGAGCCGTCGTTGGGCACATTGGTGGCCAAGGGCACCGTAAAGGTTTGTCCGCCGTCGAGCGAGAGCAAAATATCCACATTGGGTGTATTGACCTGACCTCCGTTGGTTCCTGCTACGTTCCAAGTGACAGTGATGACGTCACCGGCATGGAGTTGGATATCGGAACTGTGAGAAGTTACACGAAATGGACCTGCATTGGTTTTTACACCCAAATAAATGAGATCATCGGCCGTTTGGCTGCCTGCGGCATTGTTATCGCGCACCACACCACGAAAAGTCAGTAATCGTTCCACCGTGGGCAATACTTCCCATGTGTTTCCATAATTTCCATTAAGGATATCCGACATACGCGGAAAATAACGCACATTGCTCGTGCTCACCGGATAAACGCGGAACATGGGCCCTGTGGTGTTAGTGGACTGCGGTGCGGCATTGGTTTGTCCCGAATCATTATAGACATCCACTTCGTCCCAGGTGTAAGTCAGGGCATCACCGTCGGCATCGGAGGCAGTTATTTCGAGCATAAACGGAGTATCGTGCGGAATATATTTGTCGGCACCCAAACTGGCCGTAGGCGGATTGTTAGCAATGTTTGTATGATTGGAGCAGTCATGCGAACTCAAATAGGTCATAATTTCATCCATGGAAACATAATGAAATTGCGGGTCACTATGATCCTGAATGTTGGGCGAGCAAACACCCGCATAGGCCATAATGGTGGTTCCACTTCCTGGCTCCACGGCAGTGGCATCATTACGGTTTCCGCCACAGTAATTGGCAAAGGTATGATTGGCACCAAATTGATGCCCCATTTCGTGAGCAACAAAATCGATGGCATATTCATCGCCCACAGGTGCGGGCAAACCGGTTTCGCCACGGGCTTTCATACCATTACGGCAAACCACGCCCAAGCTGGCTAAACCACCACCACCGGTAGTGCCCACATGGCCTATATCATAGTTGGACGAACCGATAACATTGTCCAGATTGTTTTGATTTTGACTAAGCAATTGACTTCCGTTATTGTTAGAATAAGGGTCGTTATTAGGATCCAAATAGATGATATTGGTACCCGAAATCAATTGAAGATGAATGGCAAAATCGGTTTCGTACACTTCGTTTACGCGGTCGATAATCACATTGATGGCGGCCAAAACCGCTTGTTTTTTCTG
>JALWYR010000264.1 GCA_027003085.1 Flavobacteriales bacterium | reverse complement strand
CGAATGACGGCTGCAACGGCACGCGGCGATATACGCAAGGCACTGCAAATGCTGGAACAAGGTAGCCCCTACGAGCGTTTTGCCGATTATTTTATCCGGTGGATGCGAACGGCCTACTCGGCTAAGGGCAGAGCCACCGCCATCAACGAATTGGTGCAATGGGCCGATACCCTGGCCGCCGAAAGCCGCACTTTCCAAATTGAGTTTCTCCGTTTTGTAATGGAAATGATTCGCCGCGCCTATACCCTTCGCTTCACCGGTGCCTTGCCCGTGCCCCGGTTTCCGCAAAACGATTTCCGGCTCGAAAAATTCGCCCCCTTTGTTCATCCGGGCAATGTGGACAGGTTTTACGACCTGCTCAACGAAGCGACCTACCAAATTATCCGCAATGCCAATTCTAAGCTCACATTTCTGGACTTGTCCATCCACATGACCCGGTTGCTTCACAGTTGATCTGTTTTTTGGGGCGCCCGGCCGTTGGCGTTCGGGGCGCCGCCGGCGGGCGGATGCCCGCTGCGGATGGCCGGACGTTGGACCGGATTTATCGACGCGCCCCTGCCCCGCGGCTTTGCCGCGGGGCAGGGGCGTATTGATTATCAGTTGGATACGTCCGGCCATCCGCCCGGCGCGCTTTGCGCGCCGTCGGCGGCACTCCGGCCTTTGCATCGGGCGGCGGAGCGCCCTTGCAAACGGCCGGCCCTCACGCCACGGCCGCCGCGTGCTCCGCTCAAACCGGCCGGCTGCCCGCACCGGCATTTCGGGGCCGCGGTGCGTGGGGCTTCCCGCTGTCAGCCTCCGCCCGCGGGAAAATGCTCGGGCGCGCAGCCGGCCGGTAACCGCTGCGCCCGCTGGCGCAATCTTATAAGAATTAACGCATAAACCTAGCGCTGAAATAAATCGGGCGGTATAATCTCATCCGGCGATTGTGCTTCGGCCTGAGCCTGTTGCTCGTAAATAGCTTCATTATAAAAAATGGCTCTGGCAAAATAAATAACCGGCATAGCCGCAAAAATACCTACCACCAGCACCAGTAAACCCAATATGGCGGCAACGATACCCAAAACCGTCAGCAAGAAAATATCTACAACATAGTGCTTGGTTCTTTTCCACGACTGACTTATGGCCTCCGAAAAATCGTAACCGTCCAGCAAAAACAAAACCACAAACGAAAGCCTGATGGCGATATAAATATTCAGCAGTAGCCATATAATGATAGACACAATGAATGTATATTCCCCGGGAATAACCAAAGTAGCAATTATAAAAGGAATCAATGATAGAAAACTGGCAAAACTGTATACAATCGAGTATAAGTAATAATATAAAACCGTAGAAAATTTGATATACCGGGTAAATACCTTTGTGATGCTTTCATAGCGATTCCGCACAATATCCAATGCATATCCGTAAATGTAGAGCACCCCCATGTAAACAATAATTTGAACTAAAAATTCCGTTACCAAAATAACCCACAATAAACCGAATAGCGTTGACAATGATAAATCCTTGTCCATCAAGTCGGGAACATAATTCTTTGCAAAAGCCCAAGAATCATCAGCCCCGTCAAAAAAAGCCAGCCTTATATACAAATTGATAAAACCATTAATCACCACCACAAACAAAATAACAACAAACACAAGAAGGAAAACCCCCAAATGCTTTACGGGGTTTTGCCAAAACATATGCCATGCTTTCGAAAAAGCATAGGTTGCGGTAATTTTTTTCATAGGCCGGGCGATTAGGAAAACAATCAAAGCAATATAAGAATTTTTTACAATAACCGCCGACCGGAATCGAATCGGAATATTTTAAAAGTAAGATACCTGCTACTTATCTTCAAGTTAGCTAAAAATCCGTAGAGGATTATCCCTCCGCATTTTTCCACCGGCCGGGCAAAGAAAAAAACAATAAAGACCTTCTACCTGCCTCAGGATGTGCATTGTTCTTACATGGCGCAGCCATATCACACGGTGTCCGGCAAGTTGCAGGCCGGAGTGCAGCTACGGCCTGCCGGCTTGCAGAGCACGGAAAAATAAAAGAAAAACATTAGCTGCAACGGTGTCATTAAGAACGTATCGGGAACACAGTGATTACTTGTTTTATTTTCCTGTTTGTTCCGAATGCAAACAAAACTAAAAATTTATCATGTCACAAACGTATGAGGATAATTGCCCTGTGTTGTTGCAACGAATTTTGTATGGAAAAAATGTGCGTAAATCGATTAACCGTCAATACCTTCGCCTACGCCGCCGGCGGGTGTAGCCCAGACCTAAAACACCCAACAACGAACGTGTAACCTCACGGATAATCGTCCGTCCCACCGAACTGTTGACAATCTTTTCGATGGTGCTTTTTTCGC
Organism: Flavobacteriales bacterium; assembly: GCA_027003085.1. GTDB lineage: Bacteria > Bacteroidota > Bacteroidia > Flavobacteriales > Flavobacteriaceae > JAADED01. The sequence continues at coordinate 765 of JALWYR010000264.1, read as the reverse complement.
GCCGGCCCGATGATTTTTTCTTTTTAGTCTTTTCTTCCTCCTCTTCTTCCTGTTTGCGGGCTTTTTCGATTTTTTCTTTCAGGATTTCGTAAGCACTGTTTTTGTCGATAGGCTCGGCATATTTTTTTCGCAATTCCGATTGCAAGAGCAATTCGTTCAGTTCCGAGGGCGTAAGAATATCCATCCGGCTTTGCGGAGCACGCATCATGACCTGCACCAGTGGAGTGGGGCGCCCTTTGTGCCCCAGGGCGGTAAACAGGGCCTCCCCGATACCCAGTTTGAGCAATAACTTATCGGTGTCGTAAAATTCGCTTACCGGAAAGTTTTCGGCCGTAAGTTTAATGTTTTTCCGGTCTTTGGCCGTAAAGGCCCGCAGGGCATGTTGGACTTTCAAACCCAATTGCGAAAGCACACTGTCGGGCACATCGCGCGGGTTTTGGGTAACGAAATAAATACCCACGCCTTTGGAACGTATAAGTTTGACGATGGTTTCGATTTGTTCCAGCAAAGTTTTGGTGGCGTTTTTAAAAATCAAATGGGCTTCGTCGATAAAAAACACCAGTTCGGGCCGGTCTTGGTCGCCCACTTCGGGCATTTTGGCATAGAGTTCGGCCAGCAGTTGGAGCATAAAAGTGGAGAACAATTTGGGCTTGTCCTGAATGTCGGTCAGCCGGATAATGTTGATTATGCCACGGCCTTCGTCGTCCACGCGCATCAGGTCGTCGATGTCCAGGGAAGGTTCGCCGAAAAACACATCGGCACCTT
>JALWYR010000263.1 GCA_027003085.1 Flavobacteriales bacterium | reverse complement strand
CCGATAACAACATACAACCATTTTTCGATCACTTCGCGGTCAACACCCGTAAGTTTAATCAACAGGAAGGCAAGGATACCACCCATAATCAATTCCCAAACACCTTCAACCCACAGGTGAACCACCCACCAGCGGAAGAAAGAGTCGAGTACTTGGCTATCAAAACTTATCATACCGGGCAAATAAAGCAACGCAGCGCCCGTAAGTCCGCCGAATAATACCCATGCCGTAGTGGATTTTTTCTTGCCTTTGAGGATGGTCATAAGCAAAATGACCAGGAATAATACCACATCGATAGCAACCAACCAATCCAATTCGCGTGGAATTTCCAGGAATTTACGTCCTTCCCAAAAATTAAAATGATATCCTGTCAAAGCAGCAACACCCACAACGGCTAAGGCAATTAGTTGTACGTAGGCCAGTTTATAGTTCCACAATTCGGTTTCGGCTTCCTCGGGGATAATATAATAGGCAGCGCCCATAAATCCCGCAATTAGCCAAACGACCAAGGTGTTAAGATGCACGGTGTGTGCCGTGTTGAACGGAATCCATTGATGTAAACCGTCCATTCCAACCCTGGCAAAGCCCATGATAAAACCATAGGTTAATTGAATGGTCAAAAGCAGCATGGAGAGTGCCCAAAACCAATAGGCTACTTTTTGTGATTTATATTTCATAATCGTATGTTTTTAATGGTTAGTTTGATGGGTCTTTCATGTGATCCTTGGCCAAAGGCGAAACCTTTCTATTCACTTTCTCAAAGCCATTAAGATCCAAATCGCTCACCCACTTAAAAAAGGCAAGCAAATCATTGGCTTCTTGTTCGTTGAACCCGTAGGCAACCATCTTACGTCCGTTGGGTTGCCACGGTGTTTTGGACATTAAAACGCCTTTGATGTAGGCTTCGTTACGACGTTTAACCACATTTGTAAGCTCGGGTGCATAATACGAACCTTCGCCCAGAATGGTATGACATCCCATACAATTGTTTTTTTCCCAGAGGTGTTTACCCCTGGCCACGTCTTCGGGCAGTTTCCATTGCACTTGTCGCAAGGAATAAATCGTCAGGCCGATAAATACGGCAAATGTGACGAATGTGCCCACCAGGAAAAACAATTTGGCTTGTTGTTTTGTTAACATATCATAGGGTTTTATGGTGAGTACGAATATGAAATTTTTGTTTCTACTAAAATCAAATATATTGAATTAGATGTTAAAAGATGTGATATATATCATAAACATGATGAATTTAGCCGAAAAACCCTCATAACTATCTAATGTATTTAATCCTTTGATAAATCATAAATTAGAAAAAATAATGTAAGAATAAAGGAAACAACGGTTAAACCAAGTACCCAATCCATGTAGGGCCAACCCACAAAATCACCTATCGATGCGATTAAGCCTAATTGCAGCGTGGCTGCCAGTGCGATTTTTACTTTTTTGGTCATAGTATTTGCATTTTATTACTGAACAATTAAACTAACTGTTCCAATGAACATCAATAGAAAAATTACCGTAAACCACTTCCAAAACGGATGGGCTTTATACATTTCCATATACCGGTAAAACACCAGTAGGAATTTTACGGCCGATAAGCCCAAAATAAGTGAGACGAAAATTTTCAATCCATAGGCATAGTGTGCAGCCAAGGCCGTGAAAATAGTGAGTACATATAACGAAATCAGTGTTTGATTTAATGTTAATTTCATGACTGTTATGCTTTAAAAGATTAAGTATAACATAGGAAACAACATCAACCAAATCAAATCCACCATGTGCCAAAAAGCCGCTCCGGCTTCCAAATTCAAAATGTCGGGGTGTTTTTCTTTTCGGCGCAGGGCCAAATACAGGAAAAACAAAATACCCAGGCCCACCAGCACATGAACCAGGTGAAAGCCTGTGAGCAACCAATAAAAGGTAAAGAATTTATTGTAGCCCACGGTAAAACCATGTTGGATTTTTTCGTAATACTCAATGCTTTTCAGCACCACAAACAACAATCCACCGGCCATGGCCCAAGCTACGGCCCGGGCTGCGGCCTGCCAAAGTCCTTCCTTGGCGCGGTGAACGCCCAAGGCCATAAAATATCCGGCCGTAAGCAAAAACAAAGTGTTTACCGTTCCGTAAACCGGATTCAAAAGCATTCGCGAACGGTGGTATAGTTCCGGATTTTCCCTGCTGGAAATGGCCAACGCCATTAAAGCCGCTCCAAAAGTGATCCACTCCACCAAAATGATAATCCAAATCAGTATGCCCCCCGGCGGGTAAAAGAAATTACGATAATCAACCGTTGTTTGCCCATTCATAAGCTGTGAATTTGTTAGTAACGAATTTTTTCATACAGTTTGACCAAAGCTTGCAATAGTTCCTGTGGCGTAGTTAGGATTTGGTAATGATTTTGACCGAACATTTGCGGCAAATAATACCTGGCTTGGGCTTCAATGGCCAAAGCATAGGTACCTATGCCGGCAGCTTGTATTTCGCGAAGAGCTTGTTTTACGTCGGCAATGCCGTAACGGCCTTCGTAGCGGTCGTAATCATTGGGTTTTCCGTCCGATAGCAGGATAAGCCACTTGTTTCGTGTATGACGCCGGATAAGTTGCGCCCCCGCATGTCGCAAAGCCGGCCCGATGCGCGTATATCCTTGGGGTTGAGGCACACCGATACGCATTTTCCCCTTGTCCCAAGATTCGTCAAAGTCTTTGAGGGTAACATAAGAACTATGATTTCGCGTTTTGGAATAAAAAGCGGCCACGGAAAAGTCCGTCTCGTATTCGTTCAAAATTTCGCCGAAAAGAATACTTACTTGTTTTTCCACATCGATTACCCGGTTGCCGGCTGCATAACCATCACTGGATAAACTGATGTCCAATAGCAGCAATACCGACAAATCCTTTTCGGCCCGCCGGCGGGCGGTGTATATTTTTTCGGTAGGCGTATGACCGCTATGGATGTCGCTGTACATTTCCACCAAGGCGTCCAAATCGAAATTATCGCCCTGGGTTTGCCGGCGCACTTCGCGGTAGCGGTTGTGCATATTGGCTAGCATTTTACGCAGTCCGCGCAAGGTAACGGCATTTTCGCGAATGGTTTTTTGATAGTAGGCCAAATCCATGCCTTGGGGTAAAACAGGAAACAATTTGCAATAATCCTTTTTGTATTTCCGTCGTGCATAATCCCATTCGTCGTAGGTGATATACCGGTCTTCGGCCGGGAGGTCATCGCTTTCGGCTACCGAAATATTCTCTTTGAAATCGGCTTGCAGCACCGAATGGGTTTCGTCGTCCACACGCACGGTGCGGCTCATTTGAAGCTCTTCAAGTGCATTGGCATGTTCTTCCAATTCGTCCGAACCGTCGAAATCCTTCCAAATACCGCCCTTGAATTCTTCTAGGGTTTCGATTTTTTCGAAATAATTATGCACCACTTGGTCTTCCTGCTGTTTGCGGTCGGGTTGGAGGGTTTCCATTTCTTCCACGGCGCGGGCTTGGAGCACGGTTTTGATTTCGTCCTGAATGGCCTTTTTGATTTTTCCGTCCACTTCGCGCAATTTATCGCCTTTGGCCATTTCTTCGGGCCGGTTGACCATCCACTTACCGTATAGCCAAGTCAAATCGGGCGGCGACTGATCTGTTGATTTTTTTTCAAAATATTCCAGCAGGTATTTATGAACTTCCCGGATGGCAGGAAATTCTTCGAACAACACATCCAACACTTGACCGGCCGTTTCGCGTGCACGCAGGCGTGAAGTTTCCAGCCCGGCGTCGGTGCCCGGCGGCCAATTAAGGCCCAATTTACGTTGGGCATAAAGATAAAGTGTGCGATAGAGATAAAAGGACAAATTATCGCGTGCATCGGGAAATCCCGCAAAGTAAACGGGCAGAAAAAATTCATTGTTCTTATATCCACCTTCGCGTTCGGCCGGAAATATTTCGATGGCACTACCGGTAAGCGCACGTGCCAAAAGCGTCAATCGCGGCCTTACATCTTCCAAACGCACCGTTTGCGGAGCGCCTAGCAAGGCCTTTTGTTGTTTACGCCGGAGGCGGTCTTTGATTTTAAAGTAACCCGAAAAGACGCCCTCCAACAATTCATCCCAACTCATTCGACCGGAAAATTTTAGTCATGAAGATACTAATTTTTTTAAAATTCATGTGGGAAATGTAGCCTCGGATTGATAGAAAATCCAAATTTTGCTTTACCAAGATACTATTCACACTTTTTTGCCGTATTTTCGTAGAAAAATGAGGCGTGATGCGCAAGCTGCGTATGGACGAATTGGGGCGGTTGAGCGTCGAAGCATTTAAGCAGGCGCCAAAAATGCCCCTATTGCTTATTTTGGACAATATCCGCAGTTTGAACAACATCGGTTCCATATTCCGCACGGCCGACGCCTTGGCCATTGAAAAAATATATCTGACCGGCTTTACAGCCGTCCCTCCTCACAAAGACATCCACAAAACCGCCTTGGGCGCCACCGAAAGTGTGGATTGGGAATATCACCCCCACATCGATGTTCTGCTCCAAGAATTGGGCAAAAAAAATGTGCTGCGCATTGCCCTGGAACAAACCGACCGCAGTGTTCCGCTTCAAGACTTCCGGCCGCCGGCCGGCCGGGAAATGGCCTTGATTTTGGGCAATGAAGTGCACGGCGTGTCCGATACGGCGCTGGCTCACGTGGACTTGGCCTTAGAAATTCCGCAGTTCGGCACCAAGCATTCGTTCAATGTGGCCGTAAGTGCAGGCATCGTTTTGTGGGATGTGGTGGCCAAACTCAAATACTACCGCCTATGAGAAACGCTTTGCTTCTCTATTTTTCAACCCTTTTGTTCATGTTTCTGGCAGGTTGCAAACACAGGGGCGGGAACACTACCGGCAAACCTCAAAAAAAGGACGGGCCGAAAGTGTTTAAAATTCATTTCGATGTTCAACCGGTAAATCCCGCCGTGGCCGATACTTTTCAGGTGTGGAAACAATTTTTCCGCTATTGGGAATTGCCTTCCGAAATTTCGGAAGACGAACTCCGCGACCGGCTCGAACTCATCCAAAACGCGCTAACCCGTATGCGCCGCTCGCCCTTGCCACCCCGGCTGGACACCGTGGACATCCAAAGCCGCTTGGCATTGGTCGAAAACGAAACCCGACAACTACGTTGGACGCTCGACAATCATTGGGACCGCCCCCGCCCCGACAGCATTCTCCACCGGTGGTTGGATAGCTATGAAAACCTGGTGCATCAAATCAATTTTTTCGCCACCGGATCCGAAGATTTCGAAGCCGTTTTCCGGGCCAAACAAAAACGCGACAGCTTGCTGCTACGGGAATTTGGCGATAGTTTAACTCTGAAAAAATAAGGTAGATGAAATTCCTTTACAAATGGCTCGCCCTTTTGGGCTTCCCGGTAATTTTGCTCACGGCCTGCGGGCCGGGACAGAGAGCAACCCGAAAAGCAGGCACCGAACCCACGGCAAGCCGTTACGAAATCCGTTGGATACAAAGCGACACGCTTTTGGATAAATCTTCCCTGCGTTCACGGCTCAATGCTTCCGAACCGCATATTGCCATCAACCGTGCCCGCCCGGCCAATATCGTGGCCGGTAGTATTTTGGACAATGTTTATTTTACCTCCGACACCGGCCGGCACTGGCAACACCGGCACCTCACTTCGCCCCTGGGCGTTTACGGTGACCCCGTGCTGATGTCCGGAACCGACGGAACCATACATTATTTTCATTTGGCTTCGGGACGGAAAAACGGCGGCCGGTGGCTCGAAGCCATCGTCTTGCAAAGCTCGTCCGACGGCGGAAAAACCTGGACGCCGGGCACGGCCATCGGAAGCAATTTACCCAAGCAACAAGACAAACCCTGGCCTGCATTGCACACACCCACCGGGCGGATGGCCGTGGCTTGGACCGAATTCGACCGCTACGGAAGCAAAAATCCCGGCGACAAATCCCGCATCCTCATCAGTTTTTCGGACGATGGCGGCAAAACTTGGACAACACCGGTGCGCATCAACGACACCGACGGCGACTGCTTGGATGATGACAACACCGTGGAAGGTGCCATTCCGTTATTTGACAAACAAGGTAACGTATATGTGGTCTGGGCCTACAACGGAAAAATTTGGTTCGATTTCAGTACCGACGGCGGCCGGACCTGGCATCCGGACAAGGAAATTGCCCGGCAGGAAGCCGGCTGGGCTTTCGACATCGACGGCATCTACCGCACCAACGGTTTGCCTCAGTTTTTCAAGGACATAAACGAAAATTTTTATGTGGTTTTCGCCGACAAACGTGCTGGCACCGGAGGCGATATTCGTTTACTCGTCAGCACCGACCACGGCCGGCATTGGGCCGAAAAAACATTACCCGTAGCTTCGCAACGTGATCAATTTTTCCCCGCAGCCACTATCGATACGCTTTCAAACACTTTCCAAATGCTCTACTATGACCGTAGCCAAACCCAAGGAAATACCACGCAAGTAAAATTCCTGCTTTGGCCCTTGAACGAAAATCAAGTGCAAATCATTACGGTAAACCGGAATCCCTTTACACCCGTCAAATTACCTTTTTTCGGCGATTATATCGGCATCGACGCCTACAACGGGCTAACCGCCCTGATTTGGACGGAAATACGTAATTTTGGAACCCAAGTGCATACGGCTGTTTTGGAACTGAAAGAAAAATCGAACGAATGAATAAAATCCACAAACTCTCCATCATCATCCCCGCCTACAACGAGGCCAAAACCATTACGCAACTGCTCGACGCCGTGCTGGAAGTAAAGCTTATTAACGGTATCAAAAAAGAAATTATCATCGTCAACGACGCTTCCACCGACAATACCGAACAAGTGGTGCTGGACTATATCGAAAAACATCCCGGAACGGAGTTCAAATACTTCAAACAACCCCAAAATATGGGCAAAGGTGCCGCACTGCACAAGGGCATTGCCGAAGCCACCGGCGAATACCTGATTATTCAAGATGCCGACCTGGAATACGACCCGCAGGACTACAACGACTTGCTCCACCCCGTGGTCAAAGGTTTTGCCGATGTGGTTTACGGTTCGCGTTTCAAGGGTTCCAAACCCCACCGCTTGCTCTTTTTCTGGCATACCATCGGAAACAGGTTTCTCACTTTTTTGTCCAACATTTTTACCGACCTGAATATGACCGATATGGAAACCTGTTACAAACTGTTCGACACCAAACTGATTCAATCGCTTAACCTGCGCGAAAAACGCTTTGGGTTCGAACCCGAAGTAACCAACAAAATTGCACGTATCCCGGGTGTTCGTATCTACGAAGTGGGTATTGCCTACTACGGCCGCACCTATGCCGAAGGCAAAAAAATCGGTTGGCGCGACGGCTTCCGGGCCATCTACGTGATTTTCAAATACGGACTCTTCGGACGTTTCCTTCGATGAAAGCCCGGTTTTTCCAACGCTTTTCGCGTGTCGAAATCCTCTTTTTCGGATTTTTGGCTTTGCTGCTAATGGGCTTTAACGGCTACATTTCGCTCTGGGACCAAGACGAAGCCGCCTACGCCGGTTTTGCCAAACGTATGTTGGAAACCGGTCGTTGGATTATTCCCGATTTTACCTGGTCGGAAATTCACCGCAAGCCGCCCCTGCACTTTTGGCTTATGGCATTGAGCTACAAAATTTTTGGCATCAACACCTTTGCCGTGCGCTTTTTTTCCGCATTGGCCGTGTGGAGCAGCGTGGCCCTGATGTGGTTCAAAGGTGCACGCATTTTCGGGCCCAAAACGGCACATACGGCCGCCTTACTCTTGGCCGGTAATGTATTCTTGATGATGTTGGGCAAAATGGCCGTAACCGACGGCCTGATGCTGTTTGCCTACACCTGGGCCGGATTAAGTTTGTTGGCCTACCTGAAAACCGGCAGCAAACGCCAAATGCTTGCCGTTTATATTGCCCTGGCCTTGGGCGGATTGGTCAAAGGGCCGCCGGTGTTTCTGTGGGCCGGTTTTTGGTATTTGCTTCTACTGGTTTTTTATCCCGGCCGGCGGCGTTTGATTTCCTTGCACCCTTGGTTATACGGGTGGTTCTCGTTGGCCCCTTTTGCCGCTTGGCTGTGGTTGGCCTGGAAACAAAATCCCGACTTTGTCCGCTGGTGGTTGGATTGGTATGTGCTTCGCCGCACCCATTCGGCGGTGCTCAACCAAACAGGTCCACCCGGAACCTATCTTTTGCTTTTCGTTCTGTTTTTCCTTCCCGTATTGCCCTTGGTGTGGGCCGGCGCCGTTGAAGGGTTTCGCAATTTTAAAAAATCCGGCGGGCTTTTCCGAGCCACGGTGCTTTGGTTCGTGGCCGGATGGCTTCCTTACGCCCTACTGCCCAGCAAATTACCCGCCTATGTATTGGCCGCCTATCCCGCTTTGGCTCTTTTGGGCGGCTATATAGTGGATGCTTGGCAACAAGGCCGCCGGAAAAAGCTTTTCCTAAGCGGCTATATGATCCAAATCCTGCTTTGGGTGCTACTGCTGGTAGGCCTGGTGGCGGGCTTTGCCGGCTTCCGCCACTTTTTCCACGGCCGGATTCAAACCATCGCCCTGCTTTTGGGCACCGTTGTAGTTTTTATGCTCCTATGGAATTGGCGCGGGCTAATGTTTTACCGCGCAGGCCGGTTCCGTTTGGCGCTAAACTTATTGCTGCTACAAGGCCTGACCTGGTCTTTTGCCGTATTACTGATTATTTTAGCCCTGGCCGAACCCCTGAAAAACGCCACCCGGCGGACGGCTTTGACCGTTAGCCGCTTCGCCCGCCCCGAAACGCCCGTGGTCGTAGCCGCCACCGCGGGACATCCACCCAGCTTGCCTTTTTACTTGGAATTGTATCATCCCAAAGGCCAAAAAATTTATCCTTCGAAGCCGTCCGAATTCGTCCGAAAACATCTGTCAAGTTCATCGGCCGCGTGGATTTTATCGCCTGCGCAATGGGAGCGTTGGCAAGGACGGCGGAATGAAATTATTCCCAAATTTCGCGTAGAACGCATAAGTGGTTTAGGCACAGGAAGTTTGGACAATTACGCATATGTGATATTGATTCCGCGCGAATAAATTTGGAACATAAAAAAAGTTTTTTCTATATTTGCACCCGCAAAGGATTGGTGCGGTAGTTCAGTCGGTTAGAATGCCGGCCTGTCACGCCGGAGGTCGCGGGTTCGAGTCCCGTCCGCACCGCTTCAAAGCCGCTTCTTATGAGAGGAGCGGTTTTTTTTATTACGATATTTTTTGGGCGCCCGGCTGCCGGCGTTCGGGGCGCCGCCTGCGGGCGGATGCCCGCTACGGTTTGCCAGAGGCAACCCGTCAGCGCCTTCGGCGCTGCGGCGGCGCCACGGCCGCCCGTCGCCTTCGGCCTCGGAACGGCCGTTCCTCACGCCCCAGCCGCCGGGCTGTCCGCTTAAATGGCCCTTGGGCAAGGGCGGTTTTTGTATGGCCGGCATCGGAGTCTTCTTGTCGGAGCGGCGAAGCCTCCGCTGCCGGCACAAAAATTACGCCCTGACCTGCGGGCCATAACGCTCCCATCCCTGGCGCGTTGGCTCGGGCGGCAGGCCGCCCTCGAATTATGAATATCGAACCGATGATTTAGGATTAGCGATTTACGTACTCCTACTGAAAACATTGAAGCATCATGTCATTCTATATTTGCATCAGGAAATAAAAAGCAAAAGAAACGTAAATTTGAAGATGAAAAATGTTTATCGAAAAAAAGAAGGGCAAAGGGTTAATACTGCTGACTGTCATTGGCCTAAGAGACAGTTCGAAATGTTACTCTCCTTTTCCCTCCTATTTTTTAACCTTGGACAGTTCATTAGGCCTCGAAGCCTGTATTTAGAATTGATAGGGTAAATTCAATTAGTAAATGCAACTTTTAGGGGTATAAATATTTTTTAAATCTTTTTTAATCCCCAAATGTTTTCCACGGAACACCTTCCCGGAATTTTCCGTAAATTTACCTGTCAGCCCTGCCTATGCAACCGGTCAAAATCATCGAGTGCCCGCGCGATGCCATGCAAGGCATCAAACGCTTTATCCCCACCGGGGATAAGATTGCCTATATCCGCAGCTTGCTGCGTGTGGGTTTCGACACGGTGGATTTCGGCAGTTTCGTATCGCCCAAAGCCATCCCGCAAATGCGCGACACGGCACAAGTGGTCCGGGCACTGGATGTGGAAGGAAATTCCACCAAACTTTTGGCCATTATTGCCAACCTCCGCGGAGCCCGTGATGCGGTGCAGTTCGACCAAATTCATTATTTGGGTTATCCGTTTTCGGTTTCCGAGATTTTCCAAATGCGCAACACGG
>JALWYR010000262.1 GCA_027003085.1 Flavobacteriales bacterium | reverse complement strand
GAAAAATAATAAAACCGGTCAACGCTATTTAGGGATTGACAGGAAATCTTAAATCGCTGATCGTTAATCGGTGTTCTACTACTGCAAACATTGAAGGACGGCTTCGCCGGCCTTGACCGCGCCAGCGGGCGCAGCGGTATCCTTGCGCGGCAGCCGGCGAGGGTTTTTGTGCCGGCGGCGGGGGCTTCGCCGCTCCGACAAGAAGACCACGGCGCCGGCCCTACAAAAACCGCCGGATGCAAGCAAGATATGAGCGGAGCACGCGGTGCCGGCTCGTGAACACGTCGCGGTGCGCAGCAGCGCGGCTGTGTGAACGAGTGCGGCAGGCGCCCTGAAAATCAAAAAAATTATCGGTCAGTAGCGCAACCACTTCCACAGTTCCTTGTAGGTGGCTTTTTTGCCATACATCAATATGCCCGTGCGGTAGATTTTGCCCGCCAACCAGGTCATCAACAGGAAAGTGGCCGCCAAAAGCACCGCCGCCAGAATAATCTGCCACCATGGCACGCCGAACGGGATGCGTAGCATCATCACAATGGGCGAAGTGAACGGGAAAATGGACATCCAAACGGCCAGTTGGTTATCGGGATTCATGATGAAAAATTGCATCATCACAATGGAAAGGATGAGCGGCAAGGTTACCGGGAATATGAATTGCTGCGTATCTTCCTGTGTGTCCACCGCCGAACCGATGGCCGCAAACAGGGCAGCGTAGAGCAAATAGCCGAACAGGAAGAAAAACACAAAACCGAACAGGATTTTGGCCCAAGGTAACGAAAGCACCGAACCGATGATTTCCAGCGTTTGGCCCAGCTTGGCATTGCTCCCGGCAAGGGCGGTTACGGCCGTGCTGTCGGACGGATGTTGCATCATTTGCGTCATCAGTTGGCGCGTGTCGGGCCCTTGGGGCAAGCGCGAAGTTAAAAACGACTGGCCGATGCCGGCAAAAATAAGCGTGAGCACAATCCAAAGCGTGAGTTGGGTCAGCCCCACCAAAGCAATGCCGATGATTTTGCCCAGCATCAATTGGAAGGGCTTGACCGACGAAACGATGATTTCCACAATCCGGTTGGTTTTTTCTTCGATCACACCGCGCATCACCTGAACGCCATACATAAAAATGAAAAAGTAAACAGCCATGGCCAGGAACATGCCCAAGCCCATGCTTACTTCGTTGTGCTTGGCTTCTTCGGCGCCCGATTCGTCGCGCTTGACCGTGCGAATGTGAATATCGGCCTTGATGTTTTGGATTTGTTGCTGGGAAACGCCCAGGGCTTTACGCAGTTTTTGTTCGCGCAGGATGTTTTCGAGCCGGTGTTCCAGTTTTTGGAGCGTTACCACCGAAGGTTGTTTTTTGAAGTAAAAAACGGGATTTTCCTTTTCGGGTGCATGCGGGATGTAAAGGATGCCCGTGTAGCCGGATCGGTAGAAATTTTCTTTGGCTTTGTCGAGCGATATATCTTGGACGCTAAAATGTAATTTATCGCTATCGGTCAGTTTGCCGGTAAAAAGGCCACTGCGGTCGATGACCAAAATGTTTTCGTCGTTTTCCACGTTGTGCATGGCCAACCAAGCGGGAAAAATCATCATGGCGGCAAAAAACAAGGGGGTCAGAAAGGTGAGGATAAGGAAGGATTTCTTTTTGACGCGGGTGAGGTATTCGCGTTGAATAATCAGCAGGATTTTGTTCATTGCTCGTGTTTTTTTTAGGATTGAAGCGCCGTTTGTGCATTGACGGTGCGGATAAAAATATCGCGCATCCGCGGAACATATTCTTGGAGTCCTTTCAGCGTGTAGTGTGGCAACAGGGCCCGAACCAAATCGTTGATGCCGGCGTTGCCGGTCAGTTTGATACGCACCACGGCGGTGCCGTTTTCGTTTCGATGTTCCAGGACTTGAAAGTCCTGCCCGGGAACGTCGGCGGGGTCGAAATTTTTCCCGCCCAGGGTCAGTATGTAGGAACGGTCGGCGTACTGTTTTTTGATTTGGTCAACGGGACCTTCGAGGATTTTCCGGCCTTGGTCGATCAGGGCGATGCGGTCGCAAATTTCTTCCACCGATTCCATATTGTGGGTGGAAAAAATGATGGTAGCGCCGCGGTCGCGGAGTTTGAGAATTTCGGTTTTGATCAGTTCGGTATTGATGGGGTCGAAGCCCGAAAAGGGTTCGTCCAGTATAAGTAAATCGGGTTCGTGAAGAACGGTGGTGATGAATTGCACCTTTTGGGCCATGCCCTTGGACAGTTCTTCCACTTTTTTGTTCCACCAGGGCATGATGTCGAAACGTTCGAACCACCGGCGCAGCCGTTCGACGGCTTCCCGGTGGCTCAGTCCTTTGAGCCGGGCCAAATAGACGGCCTGTTCGCCCACTTTCATTTTTTTGTAAAGCCCGCGTTCTTCGGGCAGGTAACCGATGCGGTGGACGTGTTCTTGGCGCAAAGGTTCGCCGTTGATTTCAATACGGCCTTGGTCGGGCGCCAGGATTTGATTGACAATGCGTATAAACGTGGTTTTTCCTGCGCCGTTGGGTCCCAAGAGTCCGAAAATGCTCTGGCGGGGAATTTCCAACGAAATCCGGCCCAGGGCGCGGTGATTTTCAAAGGACTTGGATACTTGGATAGCGCGCAAAATGGGCGTGGAACTCATAAAAATCCGGTTTGTTACAAAGATAGCAAAACGGGTGGATTGTTACACAGATGGTTTTGCCGTTTTTGCAAAAAAAATCAACCGGAACGAAAAAGATAACACACCGGCAAACCGGTTCCGTTCGTGCCCGCCAAGTTTTTATATCTTTGTAGGAAATAAAATGCACCGGTGAAGCACATTTTGGGCTTTTTCGAGCTTACGGGAAAATATTTTCTGCTGCTGCGGAAGGCCTTTGCGCGTCCGCAAAACCGGCGTATTTTTTGGGAAAATTATGTGCGCGAGTTGGATGATATCGGTCTGAAAACCGTGGGGATGATATTGTTTATCAATTTCTTTATCGGCGGGGTTGTTACCATTCAAACGGCGCTCAACCTGGAAAATCCTTTGTTGGACCGTTCGCTTATCGGTTTTGCGGCCAAGCAATCGGTGATTCTGGAATTTTCGCCCACGCTCAGTTCGGTTATTTTGGCGGGTATTGTGGGTTCCTACATTGCTTCGACCAT
>JALWYR010000261.1 GCA_027003085.1 Flavobacteriales bacterium | reverse complement strand
ACAGGTATCCGTCCTTTTCATACAAGCCATTGATGCGGTTGGCATTAATGCCGTCGGGATTGTTTTCGTCATAGCCGAACACCGTGAAACTGCCGTTCCGTGTGTTAAATCTGTTCAATCCCTTCAAAGTGCCCACCCATATATCACCCCGGCTGTCGCAAAGTAATGCGCTTATGTAATTATTGCTTAATCCACCCGGATTTTCCTTGTCGTGAACAAAGCGTATCAACTTGTTCCGGGTCAAATCGATTTTGGTCAATCCCCTGTAAATGCTTCCGGCCCAAATATTGCCGTCCGTGTCCTGACAAAGAGAAATGATATTTTTCCCGCTCAAACTGTTGTAATTTCCTTTTTCGTAGCCGAAATGCCTGATGATTTTCAGTTTTCCGGTGTCGATTTCATACAAACCCTTTTCGGTGCCCGCCCACAAATGGCCGTCCCTGTCGAGCATCAACCTAAAAATCCGTTGTGCGCCTCCCGGACCGAAACGAAACCGGTGAGGATGATTGTAATCGCCCGGATAAAACCAAAGCAAGCCGCCCATATCCGTGCCCAACCAAATCCGGTTCCGCCCGTCCCTGACCACATCCGTAAAAGGCACGGGCGGCAATGCGCTGCTGCGCGGAATATTATGCGCAATGGTAAAAAATTTCTTGTTCTTTTTCAGGATGTTGATGCCCGCAAACTCCGTCCCGAACCACATATAACCCGCACGGTCCTGATATATGGCCGTAACAATGTTGTTCGACAAGGAATGAACATTGTTTTCGCCGGGCAAATAATGCGTAAAACTTCCCCGATCGGCCGACAATTTGTATAAACCGTCGAACCAGGTGCCCACCCAAATCTGGCCGTCCCGGTCTTCGAAAAGGTGAATAACATAGTAATGGTCGTGTTCCGAAAAATTTTTCCTGAAATAAAAACGACGGCGGGTTCCGCGCCGCGGGTCAAAGCGAAGCAAAAATCCGAAATGCGTGCCCAACCATAAATTTCCCTGCCGGTCGGTCAGCAAATAATCGGCAAAGGATTTGAGCTTGGGATAACGCGCATATTCTTCGTCGGGAACGATTTTGTAGCGTGTAAACGTTGCCTTTCCGGCATCGAAATCCACAAAACGGTTGGCATCGGTGCTGACCCAAAAATGATTTCCCCGGCCCGGAAAAAGCCGCAAAATATGTTCGCCGGCTTCGGGCCGGTAAAATATTTCCCGCACACGGCCGGTTTGTTTGTCGAAAACCAGCAAACTTTGCGCTTCACGATCCAAAAACCAAAAACGCCCCGCCGCATCTTGGCTCATACTTGTCAGGTTTCCCTTGCGAAGCCGTTCATTGGCGGGCCAAACGAAAACATCCTTTCCCGCGTCATACCGGCCGGCCCCTTTTTGACTCACAATCCACAGCTCACCGTTGCGCGCCTTATAGACCGCCGGAATAAAATTATCGCCAATGGCATTGTCCCCCAGCCCTTTTTTGTAAACAAACATACGCTTGGCGTTGTAGCGTATCACCCCGTCCTTGGTCGAAATCCACATTTGGCCCAGCGTATCCTGAACAAACCACGTGATGCTGTTTTGATTAAGTCCGCCGCCTGTTTTCAGATGGTAGAAATCTTCGTCGGAACGAATAAGTTTTTGCGAAAACCCCGGCCAAACAAGCAAGCATTGAACAATCAAACGCAACAACAGGGATGGTATGTGAAGCCGGCTTGCCAAAATATGCGTCTAAACCAAACCGGGAATCAACGGCCCGGATGAAGTTTTAAGCTTGTTTAACAAAGATACAAAATTCCCCCTGACCGCAATGCACAATATTATTGGTTTCGGATTTTTTTTCCGAGCGCCCGGCCGTAGACTTCGGGGCGCTCGAATAAAATCAAAGCTCCAAAAGCACCCGGTAGCCCTCGTGGTTGCGCACGTTGAACACCCGTCCGTCGTCGAAAATCAGGTATTGCCCCTTGATGCCGGCCAAACGGCCCGAAATACGCTTGTCTTTGTCCAACTTAACGGCTTTAAATTGAGCGGGATACCGGTTTACGGGATACGTAAAGCGATGGACCCTGGGCGAGGACACTACAAATTGCCGGGTTTCGGCGGGAACAAATGCTTGCAAACCGGCCCAAACCTCGTGTAAATCATCGGGAGCCACACGGGCCGAAAGCATGCCTTTCCACTGCGTTTTGTCGTTGATATGGGTTTTGAGCGCCACCTCGGTGATGCCGGCCAAATAGCGGTTGGGCACTTCCAAAACCACCATGGCCTCGTCGGCGCCTTGGTCGATCCAGCGGTCGGGAATGTTGGCCCGGCGGGTTACGCCCACCTTGATGCCCGAAGTTTTGGCCAAATATACCACGTGCGGTGCCAGCTGGATTTGTTGTTCGTAGGCCAAGTCCCGGTCCTCGATGCCCAAATGGGCCTTGCTTTGCTCGGGATGAATAAACCAAGCGGCCGCCTGGGGCGCCTCGAAAAAACATTTCTTGCAAAATCCACGTGCATAAATCGGTTCGTCCGAACCGCAAGCCAGGCATTCGTAGCCCGTGTGTTCCAGGTGTATTTCCTTGTCCAAAAGTTTGTTGAGTTGTAAAAAATCGGTGCCCAAATCCAAAAAATATTGCACTGGCTCACCGGCCTGGACCGGCATTTTTTTCAGTGTAAACTCCGCTTTCATAAAAATTCGATAAATTTAGATGTTCAATTTAGCAAGAATGTTCGAAAATATCCTCAATTCTTTCATATCCACCTTGTTTTATTCCCGCCAGCGGCAGTGGAAGCGTTACGTGAGCGAACCCGAAGCGGTTCAAGCCGAGCAATTCCGCTTTTTGACATCCCGCGGTGCCCAGACCGGCTACGGAAGGCACTACGGAATGTTTGCCGGAATCGATTACAAGGAATTTGCCCGTCGCTTACCCTTGACCACTTATGCCCGGTTGCATCCCTACATCCAACGTATGCAGGCCGGCGAAAAGGATGTGCTTTGGCCCGGACAGGTGCGCTACTACGCCCAATCCAGCGGCACCACGTCTACACGGAGCAAGTATATTCCCGTGCCCGACGAAATGTTGGACGACAATCATTTCCGGGGCGGTAAGGATATGATACTGAATTACCTGTCGCATTATCCCGATTCCAAATTTCTGCTAGGCAAAGCCCTTAAATTGGGTGGCACCACCCGGCGCGACCGACAGAAAAACATCATCATCGGCGATTTGTCGGGTATTATGATCGACCGTTTGCCCTTTTGGGCGCAATTCCGCAGTGTGCCGTCCGAAGAAATTTCGCTGCTTCCGGACTGGACCGAAAAAATCGACCGGATCAAACGGGAAGTAACCCGCGAAGATGTTCGCGCAATGGTGGGTATTCCCACCTGGTTTTTGAAACTCCTGACCGGGGTGTTGGAAATGACCGGTAAAAAAACCTTGGCCGGCATTTGGCCCAACTTGGAAGTATTTTTCCACGGCGGCATCAGTTTTACACCCTACCGTGCCCAATTCGACCGGCTTATCGGCAAACCGGATATGCGTTATATGGAGGTTTACAACGCTTCGGAGGGCTTTTTTGCCCTGCAAAACGAACCCAAAACACGGGATTTGCTCTTGATGTTGGATTACCGCATTTTCTACGAATTTATTCCCATGAAAGATTTTCGCGGAACGGATTCGACCCGGGTTTTGCCACTCGAAGAGGTTAAGACGGGCGAAGACTATGCCTTGGTCATCAGTTCGGCCTCGGGCTTGTGGCGCTATATTGTGGGCGACACGGTCAGGTTTACGTCCTTGCGGCCTTACAAGTTGGTCATCACGGGCCGGACGAAACATTTCTTGAACATTGTGGGCGAAGAAGTGATGGTGCACAATACCGATGCGGCCTTGCAACGGGTGTGCGAGCGCTACGGTGTTCACAGTATCGACTACACGGTTTCGGCCGTGCCGCCGGGGCCCGAAGGGCCGGGATACCACGAATGGCTGGTGGAATTCGACCGGGCGCCGGAAAATACAGCGGCTTTTGCCCGCGATTTGGATGATGTGCTGCGTGAACTCAATTCGGATTACGACATCAAGCGCACCAAAAACATTTCGTTGAGCCCTTTGCGGCTGCATATTGCAAGTCCCGGCCTTTTCGACCGCTGGATGGCGCGACGCAACAAGCTGGGCGGGCAACACAAAGTGCCGCGGCTTTCGGCCGACAGGCAATATTTGGAGGAATTATTGCAGATGAACGGGCAAAGTTAGGGGTTGATATTTTTGATTGGGGTTGATATTATTAACCACAGCGTTGCATAGAGTCCGGCACGGAGTCGCGGTTTATTTCTATTTATTTAACCACAGAGTTCCACAGAGTCCGGCACAGAGTAGCACAGAGTTTTTTTTAAATTATCTTTGATTTGCTATTGTAACCATTGAAGGACATTGCCACTTGGCAACCCGGCGTAATCTTTCAAGAAACTTGCCCTCTGTGTTACGCTGTGAATATTAACTCTGCGTCCTCTGTGGTTTTAAAAGTTTAACCACAGAGTCGCACAGAGTCTGGCACAGAGTCGCACAGAGTCTGGCACAGAGTCGCACAGAGTTTTCTTAAATTATTTTTGATTTGCTACTATAATTATTGAAGGATATTACTATTACTATTATACTTTCCTGCTCAATCTTTCAGGAACTTTATCCTCTGTGTTACTCTGTGGAAAACTCCGTGTCCTCTGTGGTTACAAAAATTTTTACCACAGAGTAGCACAGAGTCCGGCACGGCGTAGCACAGCGTTTTTTATCGAAAATACATAAAGCGGAATAAGCTTCCCGCTACTGTTATCATTGAAGGAAGCATATCATTCTATATTTGCATTTCGAAGGAGTTCCCGAAGGGAACGACTGAGAAATCTCGACACGGATGTTTTATCCGGGGCGGAATTTTACGTTACTAATGTCCAATCCGTAAACAGATGCCTTTTCTCCCTTCGCCCCGGAATATATTCAAATACCATCAAATCCGAAAAAGAACCACACAGGGCATTCCGCGCCGGAAAACCGCCTTGTTGTTCCCGCCTTACGCTTGTGCTTCGGAACGGGACGGACGTAACCGGATGGAGAAGGATTCAAAGCATTACGAACAGCATTTGGAAAGTCCCACATGCGCGTCGCAGTCCTTGTTTTGATTGGAGAAGGATTCAAAGAAGCGGAAATTCCGCCGGCCGTATTCGCGTTATTGGCGTCGCAGTCCTTGTTTTGATTGGAGAAGGATTCAAAGAAACGGCCAATGTGCACCTGCTGATGTAGGAGACGGTCGCAGTCCTTGTTTTGATTGGAGAAGGATTCAAAGGGGATTGTTATTCTTTGTTCGATTTATGTCTTACACGTCGCAGTCCTTGTTTTGATTGGAGAAGGATTCAAAGTTGGTTTTGGGCGGCTTCTTCGTGGCCTTATTGCGTCGCAGTCCTTGTTTTGATTGGAGAAGGATTCAAAGGACGGAACATGACGCCCTGAAATACTTATTGGAAGTCGCAGTCCTTGTTTTGATTGGAGAAGGATTCAAAGAGTTGTTTTGAAATAATAAGCTCACTGTCAACACCTTACAAAGATGGATTTTAAATCGAAAAATTAATATTCTGTTAGTTTTCGCGTTTCAATTCTTAATGAAAAGTTAGTTTTTTGATTTAGACTGACGGGCAACCATCCCTATGTCAAGGAGCAAATTCCATAGCGAATATAAGAAAAATTTTTGGAAACAAAATAAAACCCTTGGGCTTTTTGGGGTGTTGCTGGAAATGGCAGCGGGAATGGAGGTGTAAATCATTTTCGGAATGTTTTTCCGGCCTTCACCTACTGTAAACATTCAAGGAGAAACTGCCTTGCCAGTTCGCGGGTTCGCAGGAAGGGTAAAAGAGGGCAAACCGGATCCCCGGATTCCCGTCGGAGCTTGTGCCCGCGCAGGCGGGTACGGGAATGACAAAAAGAATTCCCGAGGAGACCGCCGCCGAGCGAGGCGAAAGTCCGAGCGCGGCGGCAGGGCTCCGAGGGTCGCGCAGGCAGACCGCAGGGCTGCCGAGCAACGTCCGGGGAGACCGGCCCGATTAGTTTTGAGTTTTTAGTTGATTCCGGGTCATTCGGTCGTTGTTTAAAAAGATAAGGGCCGGGCTCACCGGCGAACGGAGGGAGACGCCGAAGGTGGCTCCCGGAGCCGCCGAGGAAACCGGAGGGTTCCGAGGCCCGCGAAGCAAGACAAACGGCAAAGCGAAGCGGAGCCGGAAGGGCTTGCGGAGCTGCGGAACAAGACAAGCGAAGCCGCAGGCGAAGCGATGGCTTGTGGAGCCCGGAGGGAGACAAGCGTGGAGCCGAAGGCGGAACGCGCCGGCTCCCGAAGGTGCGAGCAAGACAAAGGCCGTAGCGAAGCGAAGGCCTGCCGGCTTGCGAAGCCGTGGAGCAAGACCCGCAGGGGCTTGCGAAACCGCGAAGGCAGACCGCAGGGCTGCCGGAGCCGTGAAGGAAAACAAGCGCGGCACACACACCGGCCTTTGGAAGCGCAGATTTCCGAAACGAAAATTAAAATACCTTTGCACTAAAATTTCCCCTATGCTCCAACGCAAACGCACCAAAATCGTGGCCACCCTCGGCCCCGCCACCCGCGACTATCAACTGAAAAAACAAATGGTGGCCGAAGGTGTTAATGTGTTCCGCTTCAACTTTTCGCATGCCGACTATGCCGTTGTGCACGAACAAATGGATCATATCCGGCGCATCCGCGACGAACTGCAAACACCCGTGGGCACCCTGGCCGACCTGCAAGGGCCCAAACTGCGCATCGGCGAAATGAAGGCCGGCAGCGTGCTCAAAGCCGGCGACACTTTCATCCTGACCAACAAGGAACAAACGGGCGATGCCCGGGGCGCCTACGTTAACTATACCCCTTTGCCCGCCGAAGTAAAACCCGGCGAATTGATCCTGCTGGACGACGGAAAAATCCAACTTCGGGTGGAATCCACCGATGGCGCGCACACAATACAAACGAAAGTCATTCAAGGCGGTCCCTTGCACAGCCGCAAAGGTATCAACCTGCCCGATTCGGCCCTTTCGGTGCCGGCCGTTACCGAAAAAGACAAACGCGACCTGCGCTTTGCCGTCGAAGCCGGCATCGATTGGATAGCCCTTTCGTTTGTCCGGCGGGCCGGTGATGTGGTGGCGCTCAAAAAATATATGCGCGAACAGTTGAACGTGGAACTTCCGGTGATGGCCAAAATCGAAAAACCCGAAGCGGTGGAACATCTGGACGAAATTCTGGATGCCGCCGACGGCGTAATGGTGGCACGCGGCGATTTGGGTATCGAAATTCCCATGGAAAACGTGCCTTTGATTCAAAAACGCATCACCTACAAGGCCATTCACCGCGCCAAACCCGTGATTATTGCCACCCAAATGATGGAAAGCATGATGCAAAGCATCATTCCTTCGCGCGCCGAAGTAAACGATGTGGCCAATGCCGTGATCGACGGTGCCGATGCCGTGATGCTGTCGGGCGAAACATCGGTGGGCGAATATCCTTTGGAAGTCATCCGCCGGATGACCGGTATCATACGGGCTTCGGAACAGGGTGTGGACCACGAAGTGGAACGTATCATTCCGCCCCGCGACGACCCGCGCTTTATTACCAAAATGATTTGTTTCGACGCCGCCGAAACGGCCAACGACATCGATGCGCGCATGATTACCACCCTGACGGTAAGCGGTTTTTCGGCCGCGCAGGTGGCTTCGCACCGGCCCAATGCCTACATTGGCGTATTTACGGGCAACCGGCAAATCATCAACCGGCTGACGCTTTATTGGGGCGTGTATCCGTTCTTCTACGACCGGCAAGTGTCCACCGACGAAACCGTTAAGGACATCATCCGCATGATCAAGGACGAGCAATTTGTTCGCTCCGGTGATTTTGTCATCAACCTTACGGCCATGCCCGTAGGCGAAAAAGGCATGGTCAACACGCTGCGCATCACCCGAATTCACTAAGCCCATGCACAAGGAAATCGAACGTAAATACCTGGTGCGCTCCAACGCCTTCGAGTCCCTGGCACAAAGCCATATCCACATTCGTCAGGCCTATTTGTGCTGGGATAACATCACCTTGCGTATCCGTCAGTGGAACGACCATTTTTTCCTCACCGTCAAAGGCCCTTCGGCCGGCGGGCTATCGCGCACCGAAGTGGAAAAACCGATTTCCGGGGATGAGTTCGAAGCCCTTTTGTCTTTGGCGCGTGGGCATATCATCGAAAAAATACGTTATCTTGTGCCTTGGAACGGGCTGATGATCGAAGTGGACAGGTTTATTTCGCCCCGCAAGGGCTTGGTGCTGGCCGAAATCGAACTGCCCGACGAAAAAACTAAACCCCAACTGCCGCCTTGGCTGGGCGAAGAAGTAACCGGAAGGCCCGAATACTATAACGCTTATATGGCAAAAAATGGCTAAACCCAAGAAAGTTTTCTACTGCCAAAACTGCGGCGCCCGTCATTCGCAATGGATGGGTCAATGCCCCGTGTGTAAGCAGTGGAACACCATAGTGGAAGAAACCCTTAGCCGGCAAGAAGCCAAAAAAGCGGGTCCGGCTAAGCCCAAGCCCGTCCGTAGCATTCCGCTAAGCCAAGTAACGGGCCAAACCGAACGCCGTATTTCCACCGCCGACCCCGAACTGGACACCGTGCTGGGCGGCGGCCTGGTGCCCGGTTCGGTGATTTTGTTGGGTGGCGAACCGGGTATAGGCAAATCCACCCTACTGCTGCAAGCGGCACTGCGGATGCCCTACAAGGTGCTGTATGTGTCGGGCGAAGAAAGTCCGGCCCAAATCAAACTCCGCGCCGACAGGTTGAGCCCCGGACAACCCAATCCCAACCTATTACTTTTGCCCGAAACCAACACCCAAAAGATATTTCGCGAACTGGAACAGCACCTTCCCGACCTGCTCATTGTGGACTCCATCCAAACGCTACATACCGATTATATCGATTCGTCCCCGGGCAGTGTTTCGCAAATCCGCGAAACGGCCGCCGAGCTTATCCGCTATGCCAAGCATACCGCCACACCCGTTTTCCTTATTGGTCATATTACCAAGGAAGGCATTATTGCCGGGCCCAAGGTTTTGGAACACATGGTGGACACGGTTTTGCAGTTTGAAGGCGACCGCTATCACCGCTTCCGCATACTGCGGGCCTTGAAAAACCGCTTTGGCAGCACTAACGAAATGGGCCTCTACGAAATGACCGTCCACGGATTGAAACCGGTGGAAAATCCTTCGGGGCTGCTGCCCGACACCCTTTCCGAAGCCGCCGGCGGAACGGCTGTGGGCTTGGTCAACGAAGGCATCCGCAGTTTTGCCGTGGAAACCCAAGCCCTGGTAAGCCCGTCGGTTTACGGCACGCCCCAACGTTCGGTAACGGGCTACGACCTCAAACGCCTGCATATGATACTGGCCGTGCTGGAAAAACGCGCCGGACTTCGTATGCTCCAAAACGACGTTTTCCTCAACATTGCCGGCGGCCTGCGCATTATGGACCCTGCCTTGGATTTGGCGGTGGCCGCCGCCCTGATTTCGTCCTACGAAAACATGCCCGTTCCGTCCTACACCGGATTTGCCGGCGAAATCGGACTTACGGGCGAAGTGCGGCCGGTGGCCCATATGGACCGCCGCCTGGCCGAAGCCGAAAAAACCGGATTGCAACGCGTTTACCTTTCCAAACACCAAAAAATCACCTACCAAGGAAAATTGGAACTGGTGCCCATAGGCCAAATCAGCGGTTTGTTGGGTATGTTTCCCGGATAAGAGCGTTGAGTTTCGACCTAATTTTGTGTGATCCATGCGCCCCGGCGGGCACCCGGTAAGCCGGCCATCGGCTGCAACGGGAAGCGATGCGGCTTTTTCGCACCACCATTACGGTTAGCTTAATTTACGGCACCCATACTATAAATCATCGGCATGCTGATAATCCTCGCCGGTAAAAGTGTATTGATAGGTATCCTTGTATTCGCTTTTCTCCGTGTGTTGATAATTATTAAAGTCTAAAATATTGTAGGGTGACGTGGTTGTATGAGTAAACTTGGAAATTTTTTCGTTTCCGAATTTAACCGTTACCGAGTCGCCATCAACAATCAAATCCGATACACTGCCGGCCATCAAGTCGGTTTTTTGAGATAGGGTTCCTCCATTTGGCAGAGTATAAATACTATCCAAATAACCGGTTCCGGTTTTATAAAAAACCTCGATGGTTATATCCTTGCTGCTTTCATTGATATAATGACATTCAATAACTTTACGCTTATCAACAGTTTTTTTACAGGAGAAACTGTTAATAAGTATTCCAATGACTAAAACTGTTGTCCAAATTATTTTCCGCGGCATTGTTAAAAGAATTTTTAGCTTTATTTTTCCAATCAATATCCGCCTTTTGGCCGGTTGATAAACGTAACGGTGC
>JALWYR010000260.1 GCA_027003085.1 Flavobacteriales bacterium | reverse complement strand
GCATACCTTCAAATGAATTTGCATACGCAGGCGTTTGATAGCCGGAAGTTCGCCTTCCAAATCGCGGGTTACGTATCGTGTGGCCGTTTGACAATCGAGCAAAAGCCCGTTCATTAGTTTTTTAAGTACTTTATCGGTTTTCATGGGTTTAAAATCCTTTTTTTTCGACGCACTCGCGCAGTTGTAATCGCGCGCGGTGCATGATGGTCCAAAAATTGTTCTTGCTCATTCCGAGCCGGTCGCACACGCTCTGACTGTCGTATTCGTCCATCACTTTCAGGATAAACACCATACGGTGGCGTGGCGGCAGCATTTCGATACACATTTTCATCACTTGGTAGAATTCCTTGCCTTGGATGCGGTCTTCGATACTATCGCTACGCGGGGCACGAGCTTCGATCCAATGGCCGGCATCGGCTCCGTCCCGATGAAAGGGCAAGCTGAAATCGCTGAACGATTGTTGGGGATTGCGGGCTTGGCGTCGATAGAAATCAACGATTTTTCGTTTCATAATACCGAACAGCCAAGTACGTTCGGAACTATCGCCGCGAAAACCGTCCAATCCCTTTAATGCGGCCAAGAATGTTTCCTGCACCATGTCTTCCGCCTGTTCGCGTCCGGGTAAACGGGCCGCGGCATAGGCGAACAAATCTTCGCCGTAGCGGTCGAGCCAAGTTTCGGGCCGGGGTAATGTATGTGTCGATTTCATTATTTCGAATTCAAGGGATTAGTCGCTTTAATGTAATAGTCCTTACACAAGATAATCAAATAAAACGGTTTCGATTGGGGCGAAAACAGCAAAATCATTCGGAATTCCCGATATTTTCAGTAGTAAACAAAAGAATTATTCGTAAGTTAATTGTTCGGCGATGGTGGAGGTTTAAAAGAATTTTAGGGCGGCGAAGTCCGCCTGCGCGCCAGCGGGCGCAGCGGTTACGGGCCGGCTGCGCGCCCGAGCATTTCCCGCGGGCGGAGGCTGACAGCGGGTAGCCCCACGCACCGCGGTCCCGAAATGCCGGTGCGGGCAGCCGGCCCGTTTGAGCGGAGCACGCGGTGGCCGCACCGAGGCGTTGTAGCAACGCCGTGAGGAACGGCCGGTGCGAGCGCGGCCTGCCGGCGCGAAGCAACGGCCGATGCGCCGCCGCGGCGCCTACGGCGCCGGGCGGCCGGCCGGAAGTAAGCCCCTTGTAAGTCAGTAAAAAAGCCCGTCCCCGCGGCTTCGCCGCGGGGACGGGACAAACAAATAGGGGCAAAAAACAATTAACGACAGATTATCCAACCTCCGGCCGGCCGCTGCGGGCATCCGCCCGCCGGCGGCGCCCCGAACAATGCGGCCAGGCGCCCTAAACAATTAGAAATCCAAGCCGAATTCCAATCCGAAGGCCTCGGAAATTTGCCAACCGGGGAAGGTGTTGTCGTCGTAGAGCGAACGCAACATCAGTCCGGCCGAAAGGTATTTGTTGATTTTGAAATGCAGGTTGAGCAGGTTGTCCACGTCCACGTTTTGGGGTTTGTCCAGGTAGTTGGAAAACAGGTTCAAGGTGTTTTCGAGTGTTACGTTTTCCATCAGTTTGAGTTTAAAATACATTTGGTAGTTCATCCCCAATTCGTAGCGCAAACTCTTGCCCGGATCCACGCCGTAGGCGCCCACGGCGTTGAGGTCGGGGTCGGTTACGATGACGAGTTTGGAAGTTACCGGTGCAAAGTTGATGTAAAAATTATCCGAGGGTTTGTAGAACAGACCGGGGCCGGTGGACACGAAAGCGGGCGCCATGAAATTGGACACTTTGGCAAAAGGCGAAGTGCCGTAATCGTAGCCCGTAAACAATTGGGTTTTGAAGTTCAAATAGTAGGAAAACAGCCAGTTTTTGGCCATATTGCGGCCGTAGATGGAATTCCATTCCAGTTGGTCATCGGTTTTTTTGGTCAGGTTGTTGATGCGGGTGGAACCGTAGGCCACCAGGAATTTGTTGGTCCAGGAGTTTTTGGCGTCCTTGTAGTTGATATCGTAATTGATTTTAAGGTTACCCGCAATGGAGTTTTCACCTCCGGCGGTCCAGTTTTGGAAGGCATTTTGGGAAAACAACAGGGCCAGATGTCCGCCGCGTTTCCAACCGGTGTCGTCTTTTTTCTCTTGGGCAAAGCTTAATTGAACTCCCAAGAAAATTAATAAAACGAAAAGTATCTTTTTCATATTGTTAACTTTTTTAATGTAAGCCAAAAAAAAGTAACCCGAAAGCCGGGTTACTTTCGAAATTTTTATTTACCGAAATTATTTGATGCTCATAATGTAATCGGCCAAGGCGCCGAGGTCGGCATCGTTCATTTTTTTGGTGATTTCCAAATTGGGTTTCATGGTGGCAAATTGTGCCGGATCCACGATGGCTTCGGCATTGCCTTTCATGAATTCGATCAATTTGGCTTTGTCTTCACCGTATTTGGCGGTAATTTCTTTCAACGAAGGGCCAACGGATTTTTCGGTTTCTTTGTGGCAAGCCACGCAACCGTTTTCCATAAAGAGGGTTTTGCCGTCTTTGCCACCGGCGGCAGCTTGGTCGTTGGCTGCTTCTTGGTTTTCTTCTTGATTGGCGTTGTCATTTGCTTGGTTATCGGCCTCTTGGGTTTGTTGTTGGGCCTCGTCGGCTTTTTGTTCTACGGCTTGCGTAGCTTCTTGGTTGTCTGCGGCTTTGTCATCACCTCCTCCGCAGGATGCCAGGCCGAAAGTAACAACGGCCAACAATGCGATCAGATAATTTTTCATACGTGTTTGGGTTTATTTGGGTTATTTTTGTCGTGCAAATATAGGAATAAAATTTGTGTGTCAAGTAAAACAGAGCTATTTTTTGTTATTTTTAGGAAAGCGGATACTCCAAATGCCGCGCAAATCGCCTTCTTTGAAAAAGATGGCCTTGTCGGAAGGATAGAGTTCGCTGAGTTTTTGGTTGATCACTTCCGGGATTTCTTTGTTCGGATCACCGTGACACATCAAGCATTTATGTTGAACCATGATGGGGATATACACGTGCGGAAAGCCGTGTTCGTCGTAGTGCATATAGGGCTTGGGTTTGAGGTTTTTGAGGATTTGCTTTCGATAGATTTCCATTACCTTTTCTTCCTGCGCCGTGGGTTTATTTTCGGGATTGCGCAGACGATAAGATGTGCGCTTGATGTTTAC
>JALWYR010000259.1 GCA_027003085.1 Flavobacteriales bacterium | reverse complement strand
ACGAAGGCGACCGGCTCATTTTCAAGGTGCTCAATTCGGGCGATTATTTGCGCAAAGCACCGCAAGACGTTTTGGACGAAAAAGACAGTCGTAAACTCACGCCCTATATTGCCGAAAAAGCCCTGCGCTACGACCTGACCGTTCCGCTGGCCCGTTTTACGGTGCAGCACCGCAACGATTTGGTGTTTCCGTTCAAGCGTTACCAAATCCAACCCGTTTGGCGTGCCGACCGCCCGCAAAAAGGCCGTTTCCGGGAGTTTTATCAATGCGATGCCGATATTTTGGGAAGCCGGTCGCTGTGGCAAGATGTGGAATTGGTTCACCTGTATGACGATGTGTTTTCGGCTTTGAACATTCCGGTGGACATCCGCATCAACAACCGGAAAATATTGACCGGACTTGTGGAAGCGCTCCAAATCCGGGACAAGGAACAAGCATTCCTGACCGCCCTGGACAAATGGGATAAAATCGGCGACCAAGGCGTGCGGGCCGAAATGGAAAAGGGAGGTATTCCGGCTACGGCATTCGAAAAATTCTTGCGGGTGGCATCCGCGGACTCCGGTAAACAATTGCAGATTTTGAAGGATTTGTTTGCTTCGTCGGAAACCGGACAAAAAGGACTGGAAGAACTAAAAACCGTGATGGAACGTGTGGAAATCGAAGGATTGCAAAAGTCTGCATTGGTGTTTGACCTAACCTTGGCCCGCGGTTTGGACTACTACACGGGCAGCATTTTCGAGGTGCGTGCGCGCGATGTGCAAATGGGTTCCATAGGCGGTGGCGGACGCTACGACGACCTGACCGGTATTTTCGGATTGCCCGGTGTGAGTGGTATCGGCATTTCGTTCGGATTGGACCGCATCGAATTGGTGATGGACGAATTGGGATTGTTGGATGATATTCAAGCAGCCAAACCGGAGGTTTTGTTCTTGAATTTCGGCGAAGCCGAAGCAAGCTTTGTCTGGCCGTTTGTTCAGCAATTGCGCAAGCGGGGCATTGCCGCCGAACTCTATCCCGATGCAGTCAAACTACGCAAGCAAATGCAATACGCCGACCGGCGCGGTATTCGCTACGTCATTATGATCGGCGACCGCGAAATGGAAAACCGGCAATTCGTTTTGAAAAATATGACCGAAGGCACCCAGGAAACCTGGCCGCTTGACCAACTTTACGCAAAAATCAAAGCATGAAACGAACCGCACTTTACGATGAGCACATCGCTTTGGGCGCCCGTATGGTGCCCTTTGCCGGATTTGAAATGCCCGTGCAATACGAGGGCGTTAATGCCGAACACCTGAATGTGCGCCAAAATGTGGGCCTTTTCGATGTGTCGCATATGGGTAATTTTTTCGTTAGTGGGAAAGATGCCGGAAATTTTTTGCAATACGTTACGTCCAATGATGTTTCCAAACTCTTTCCGGGCAAAGTGCAATATTCCACGCTAACCAACGAACACGGCGGCATTGTGGACGATTTGCTGGTGTATATGCTGGACGAAAACCGGTATATGCTGGTGGTCAACGCGGCCAATATAGCCAAGGATTTCGGCCATTTGCAACAATACACTTCCCGTTTCGGGGATGTGCAGTTGGACAACAGGTCGGACGATTGGAGTATCATTGCCGTGCAAGGGCCTAAATCGCCCGAACTAATACAACGCTTGGTGGACGAACCAATTCAAGATATGAAATTCTATACCCATCGCCAAGTAAATTTGGCGGGTATTGAAAATGTATTGATTTCCACCACCGGCTACACGGGCGAAAAGGGATGGGAAATATATACGGCCAACAAGCATGCCGCCAAAATTTGGCGTGCGCTTTTGGACGCGGGAAAAGATTTGGGCGTCAAACCCGCCGGATTGGGCGCCCGCGATACTTTGCGCTTGGAAAAAGGTTACTGCCTTTACGGCAACGACATCAACGACAACACCACGCCTTTGGAAGCCGGTTTGGGGTGGATTACCAAACTACAAACCGATTTTGTGGGCGTGGATGTGCTGCGCCGTCAAAAGGAAGAAGGGCTTACACACCGTTTGACGGGCTTTGAAATCACCGGACGCGGTATTCCGCGCCACGGTTATCCTATCGAAAACGAAAAAGGCCAAGTGATCGGCGAAGTTACGTCCGGCACCATGTCGCCATCGCTCAAAAAAGGCATTGGAATGGGTTACGTGCCACCGGAACTGGCCGCCAACGGTTCGGAAATTTTTATTCGTATCCGCAACAAAAGCATTCCGGCCAGGACGCTAAAAATGCCGGTGGTCTAATCCACCCGCTTCTCCGCTTCGCAGAGCACGTCCGTATCTATTTTGGTGGTTTGCAGGGCCAGGAGGGGGATTTTGCGCATTTTTTCATGTTAAAAACATTAACAAAACCATCCAATGTTACCAAACTAAACAAAAATAAGCCTTTGCGATGTTGAATAACGTTTAACGGCATCCGACACCTCTTTGAATATATTTCATTATGTAAAAATAAACACAGGCTTAACATTGAAAATTTTTCAATCCAAGACCTTAACAAAATTTTATACCGCAGGGGCTTGACAGGAGTATTTTTTTTTTATTTTCGTATCAAAATTTGAATGTTATGGCAAAAGCCAAGGCAAGTTCAAGCGCCAAGCTTGGAAAACACCACCCGCCCGCAGGGCGTGGAAACCGGCAGAGAACCGAAACAACAAAACGAAATGCCTATGAAAAAAACATAGCACCATAAAAACAAAAAAGGGAAAGCAAGCGTGCCAGTGGTATACCGCGCTTGACTTTCCCCCCAGGTGCTAAGCTTGACCTTAGCGGTGTAAAGATAGCATTTTAAGTTAATACACGTAAGGTCAAAGCTTAGGGAATTAGCCTGCTTCCGACGAAACGGAAGATGATAGATAATCTGGTAATTAACAACCAATCACCTATTAACCAATAGGTTAGAATAAATTAGAATATTTGTGTGTATTAACCTAAAAACTAAAACCATGAAATCTCTTTTTAGAAACTCATTTATTTTGATTCTATTTCTTATGGCCCAGTGCGCAAAAGAACCTGCCATATCGAAACAAAATGTTCAAACATTCAAATCCAAATCTAATGATGAATTATTACAAAAATATAAGCAATATACCCGTTGTGCATTATAAAAATATGATAAAAAGTCGTTCATGTTACGAATAAAATTCGTATATTT
>JALWYR010000258.1 GCA_027003085.1 Flavobacteriales bacterium | reverse complement strand
TGACCCGACGTTGAATTATAAAGATCACCAAAATAATCGGTCAAACGTCCCTGAGAATCATATTGATAGCGTAGGAGATAATAATCCTCAATCCCATTCCCCAAATCGAGACGAAAAAGATATTCGGCCAATATATCGGAATTTGGATTAACATAGGAATACAAATATTCCTTATTATGTGTGTAGGAATTGGATGAGGCATCCCAGATGTATGGAATATATGAAACGTTTCTTTTTACATTCCAACCGAAAACATTTTTTGCATTATTGCTATAATTTCCACTCGCAGCATCGTAATCCATGAAAACGATACTGTCCAAACGATAGTAGGCATTACTTGCCGGCCTGTAAGCTTCCGCCTGGATGGCGGGGAGGATATCGGGTAAATGTAGCAATTCTTGCGTTTGCTCCCGTGAAAGCTGTGCTTGAAGGGCCGAAAACATTCCGGCCAATAGCATTAAAAATAATTTTTCTTTCATGGCTTTGGGTTTTGGTTTTGTACAATAAATATATCACAAAACACATACCATAAAACACAATAAACCAGCAAATTGCATGATTTTTTTATGAATTACAGGTTTCGTTCCTCGAATATGTCATTTCGCTTTACGAACGTCAAAACAAGGAAAATAATTTCCAGAAAAAAGCACGTATAAATTTTTAAAAAGGGCCGCCCGGAAAACCGGACGACCCTCATCGGAGGAAGTTGGCGGATGGTTGCCAAGGGTTTAGCGATGAACAATTTTTCCTGAAATTACGCCTTCGGATGTAATAACTTGGTATGGATAAATACCTTTTTCTAATTCCGGCAAGTGAATTTCTTCGTTGTTGGAATAATGTCCCGTAAAAATCATTTTTCCGGTCATATCGTACAGTCTGAACTCAAACGTACCGGCTTGCACATGAATACGTACGCTGCCTTTGGTGGGGTTGGGGTATAATTTATGTGCCAACATTTGTGGATTTTCGACGTCCAGGGTATTGTTGTAGTAATAAAAATCGGTTCTTCGCAGTTCCCATGGCTGGCTCGGATCGTTACGGTAGTAGTGCGAAACGGTATTCAGTGCATACGGAAAAGGATCTTTTCGAATGTCCTCCCACGATAAGCCGTCCGAGGATATTTCGTCATAGAACGCATAAAGGCCTGTATATTTTTTGGGAATAAGCAAATCGGTGGCAGGAATATTAATATTGTAGGCATATTCTCCCATATAAGTAGGGCCTGATTTCCAGGTGCCTGCCGTATTGTCCCATTCGGTATATTCCAAACGAACTATATTTCCCGAATAGGTATAGTCCCATTTAACTTGGCCCAGCCAACTGCCTGAATCCCAGGAATAATTTTCTATCGACAATACTTTGTTATTATTTATGTTTATTACTGTAATAACTTTATCATTGTTTTCCCAACTGCCGGATGTACTGTTCCAACTTTGAGCAACCATTTCAATGGTTTTTTGATTTCCACTGGTGGAATAGCTATAAGTTTCCCTCTCGGAATTTACCCAACTGCTGCTTGTGTCATCCCAATTTTGTTCCACTTCGGATACAATATCGCCGCCCGAAAAAGTGCGTGTTAGTTTCATGGCGGGCACCCATGACGATGAAGAGGAATCCCATAAATCTATCTGAGCTTGTTCCAGTATTCCATTGGAATTATAGCTAATGTAATGTACTCGTGCGTAGTCAATATAAGCCGATTGGGAGGCATCGTAGAGTTTGTAGTAATCCCAATCGGGTTTGGTGTTGTTTCCGCTGTAAACAAAATGATCGTTATCGTAGTTTTCAATTTGACCGGTAGAATAGTCATAATAGTCTCCAAAATAATCGGTCAAGCGTCCCTGACTGTCGTATTGATGGCGCAAACGGAAATAATCGACTATTCCGCTACCCAAATCATAACGTACTAGCACTTCGGAAAGGTCGTCGGATTGGATGTTCACATACGAATAAAGCCATTCCTGGTTGTGGGTGTAGGCATTTGCCGACGGGTCCCAAGAATAAGGGATGTACGAAACGTTACGTTTGATATACCACCCGAAATGGTCTTTTTGCGAGGTGGTGTACGAACCGCTTGTTGCATCATAATCCATATATACAATGCTATCCAAACGGTAATATGCATTGGCAGCCGGCCTGCGGGCCGCATCTTGGACTTCCTGTAAAAAGTCAGGGAAAAAGAGCCGCTTTCTTAATTGCTCGCGACTAAGTTGCTGCGCATGAATTGCCGAAAACATTCCGGCCAATAGCATTAAAAATAATTTTTGTTTCATGGCTGTGTGTTTTGGGTTTTTATGTAACAAATATACCACAAAACACATACCATAACGAGCACGAAATCAGCGAATTGCACAATTTTTATATGAACCGCCCGGTTCGTTCGACCAATAGCCCTGTTGGTTCGATGAATCGCAAAAAGCCTACTCAAACCAGCCCTTTCGATCCAGGCTTCGGTATTGTATGGCTTCGGCAATATGCTCGGGGCGGATATTTTCTTCGCCGGCCAGGTCGGCGATGGTGCGGGCCACTTTAAGGATGCGGTCGTAGGCCCGGGCCGACAGGTTAAGCCGGTCCATAGCGTTTTTGAGCAATTGCAGCGAGGTTTGGTCCACCGCACAAAACTTGCGAATGAGCTTGCTACTGAGTTGGGCATTGTAATGAATACCCGGATAATCACGGTAACGTTCGGTTTGAACTTTTCGCGCTGCAATCACGCGTTGGCGAATAACCTTGCTGCTTTCGCCGCGGCGGTCGTCCGAAAGTTTGTCGAAAGGCACGGGTTGCACTTCGATTTGCAGGTCGATACGGTCCAGGAGCGGCCCCGAAATTTTGCTCAAATAGCGTTGCATTTCGGCCGGCGAAGAGCGCATGGGCGAGTGGGGGTCGTTGAAATAACCCGACGGACTGGGATTCATGCTGGCAATGAGCATAAAACCCGCAGGATAGGTAACCGTGAATTTGGCCCGCGAAATGGTAACTTGGCGGTCTTCGAGCGGTTGGCGCAACACTTCCAGCACGCTGCGCTTGAATTCGGGCAATTCGTCCAGGAACAATACGCCGTTGTGTGCCAGCGATATTTCGCCCGGTTGCGGGTAACTGCCACCGCCCACCAGGGCCACATCGGAAATGGTATGATGGGGTGCACGGAACGGCCGTTGGGTTACAATGCCCCGTTCGGCCCTTAGCGTGCCGGCAACCGAATGAATTTTGGTGGTTTCCAAAGCCTCGTCCAAAGTCATGGGCGGCAAAATGCCGGGAATGCGTTTGGCCAGCATGGTTTTTCCGCTTCCGGGCGGGCCCACCATGAGCACGTTGTGTCCGCCGGCCGCAGCAATTTCCAGCGCCCGCTTGACGCTTTCCTGTCCTTTGACATCGGCAAAGTCGTGTTCAAAACGGTCGAGTTCGTCGAAGAACAATTTTTCCATGTCCAGTCGGAAGGGTTCGAAATGTTCGTTTCCTTCCAGCAGGTCGATCACCTGGCGAATGTTTTCCAGCCCATACACTTCGATACCATCCACAATGGCCGCTTCGTTGCGGTTGGCCGCCGGTAGTATTACACCGCGGTATCCCTCCTCCTTGGCTTTGAGCGCCACGGGCAAAGCCCCGCGCACGGGGCGCAGGTCGCCGTTGAGCGAAAGTTCGCCCAATATCCAAAAATCTTGCAAGCGTTCGCCGTCGATTTGTCCCGATGCGGCCAAAATACCCAAAGCAATGGGCAAGTCGTAGGCCGAGCCCTCCTTGCGCAAATCGGCCGGGGCCATGTTGATGATGATTTTTTTGTGCGGCATTTTGAGTCCCGAATTCTCCAAGGCCGCCGAAATGCGGTAACTGCTTTCCATAACCGCCTTGTCGGGTAAACCTACCAGGTGATAGCCGATTCCTTTGTCGATATTCACTTCGATATTAACCGGATAGGCATCAATCTCGTAAATGGCGGCGCTATGAACGTTGACTAACATAAAACGGCTCGGTTGCTTTAAGGATTAACAATATTATAAAAAAATGTAATACGAAAAGAAACGTCCGAATCGGGTTGTTTCAAAAAAATTGAAAGGTCGCGGAATAAAAAAATGCGCCAGCGGGCGCAGCGGTATCCTTGCGCAGCAGTCGGCGAGCTTTTTGTGCCGGCGGCGGGGGCTCGCAGCGCAAGAGACCACGGCGCCGGCCCTACAAAAACCGCCGGATGCAAGCAAGATATGAGCGGAGCACGCGGTGGCCGCCGCGTGAGCACGCTGCCGGACAAGCTCCGGGCGAGGACGGCAGCTTGTGCGAACGTGTGCGGCCAGGCGCCCGAAAAAAAAGAATTTTTAAGAAAAACGGAATAATTTTTGATGCACGGAAAAAATGGTTACATTTGGAACATCAAAATTCAAGCGATTATGAAAAAATTCCTTTTATTAACAGCTTTTTCCATTCTGCTTTTGGCCGGAAAGTGTAAAAAAGAAAAGCCCCAAGACGATAATCCCCAGGAAGAACAATTGGCCGATGCTTCGTTGAATGTAGTAAAAATTCCCGGATTGACCGTTCAGGGCGAAAATGTGACCATCAGGGGGGTTATCCAAAACTTCGGTGATGCGGCCATTACGTCCATGGATATTGTTTGGCAAGTGGACAACGGTACCGAACACAGCATGTCGCTCAGCGGTTTGAATATCGGTAAAATGGGCACCTACAATTTTCAACATTCCGATCCTTATCAAGCCACCACGGGGCAACACACTATCACCGTAACCGTCAAAAACGTAAACGGCAAAGAACATGACAAGGTGGACGGCAACAATGTGCGCAATGCCAGTATAACGGTGGCTTCGCAAGGCGTAACCCGCCGGGCACTGTACGAAGAATTTACAAGTTCCACTTGTAATCCTTGTGCTACATTTAACGGAAACTATTTTACTTCGTCCTACATCAATTCAAACCGCGCCAACATTGCCGTTATTAAGTACCAAATGAACTGGCCCGGAAACGGTGATCCGTACTACACCGCCGAAGGCGGAACACGTCGCCAGTATTACGGCGTGAACGGTGTGCCCACCTTGTATTTGGACGGAACCGAAGGCACTCACTTCAACCAAGCCCAACTCCAAGGCGATTTGGATGCCGAACTGCAAGTGCCCGGCGTGGTGGATTTGCAGGCCTACTACACGATTGATGCCAACAATAACGTGAAAGTAAAGGTGGTGGGAACGCCTTATTTGAGCGGTAACTTTACCATGCACGTGGCTGTGGTGGAACAAACCACTACGGGTAATGTGGCCTCCAACGGCGAAACCGAATTCTATAATGTAATGATGAAAATGGTGCCCGATGCCAACGGTACGGCATTGACCTGTACCGACGGAGCGGCCTTTACCGAACGCGTTCAGGCGTCGCTCAACGGAACGAACATCGAAGAAATGACCGACCTGCAAGTGATTGTTTTTGTTCAGGACGACACATCCAAAGCCGTACTTCAAGCGGCTATTGCCACCGAAGATGCCAGTCAAATCGATTTCTAAAAATTTTGGATATGAAAAAATTAGGAATAGTTCTTTTGGCCTTCCTCTTTGTGATGGGCAAGTGTAAAAAGGAAACCCCGCAAGACGAACCACAGGCCAGTTTCAAAGTGAAAACGGTCAACGGGTCAGTGGTTGCCAACAACCAGGAATTCACCTTTACCACCACCGATACCTCGGCCAATTTGGTGTTGCTCATTCAAAACACCTCGTCCGACCCCATTAAGCTAAAAACGAAATTGGTTGATGTTACCGGAACCGACGGTTCCGAAATGGAATTTTGCTTCGGTAATTGCTATATGGGCATGACGCCCAATACGGCTTATCCGCAAAACACCGATTTTACGGTAAACGGCAACAGCACCACCCCACCCGACCAGGTACATTATTACAATCATTATTCGGGAACCTGTTCCTATACCATTAAAATTTACCAAGTGGACGATGATGGTGATCAGGTGGGTGATGCGCTGACGTTTAAGTACGTCAAACAATAAGCATTGATAGAATAATGTCATTTTACAAAGCCGGCCCTGAGGGCCGGCTTTGGTGTTTGCAGTAGTTTTTTTAAATTGGTGAAAAAATTTTTTGACCATGGTTCCCAAAATTTCAACACTCGCCGGATATTTGTACGAATATCAAAAAAGCATAGCCAATCCCACGGGCTTTTGGGCCCGGGTGGCCGAAAGTTTCTACTGGCGTAAGCCGTGGGATAAAGTTTTGGAATGGGATTTTCATAAGCCCCAAGTCAAATGGTTCATTGGCGGCAAGTTGAACATAACCGAAAACATTTTCGAACGTCATTTATTCCTGCGCGCCAAGCAGCCGGCCCTGATTTGGGAACCCAATGACCCCAAAGAGCCGCATCGCATATTGACCTACGATGAACTGTATCGCCAAGTGAACAAGTTTGCCAATGTGCTCAAATCCCTGGGCGTGGGCAAAGGCGACCGCGTGGCCATGTATTTGCCTATGGTACCCGAACTGGCCATTGCCATGCTGGCTGCGGCACGCATTGGTGCTATTCATTCGGTGGTGTTCGGCGGTTTTTCGGCACGGGCCCTGGCCGAACGGCTTCAAGATGCCCAAGCCAAAGTACTTATCACCGCCGACGGCGGATTTCGCGGCACCAAGACCATTCCGCTCAAACAAACGGCCGATGAAGCGCTTGCCCAAAGTCCGTCGGTGGAAAAAGTGGTGGTTGTACGCCGTACGAACGAAAAAGTTCCGTTTGTCGAAGGTCGCGACCTGTGGTGGGATGATTTGATGAAAGATGCCGCCGACTATTGCCCGCCCGAGGAAATGGATGCCGAAGACCCGCTGTTTATCCTCTACACCAGCGGTTCCACCGGCAAGCCCAAGGGTGTGCTTCATACCACGGGCGGTTATATGGTTTATTCGGCCTACACGTTCCGTAACGTGTTTCAATACCGCGACGGCGACATCTATTTCTGCGCCGCCGACATAGGTTGGATCACCGGCCATTCCTACATTGTTTACGGGCCGCTGCTCGAAGGCGCCACCAGCGTGATGTTCGAAGGCATTCCCACCTGGCCCGCCCCCGACCGCTATTGGCAAATCATCGAAAAATACGGCGTAAACGAATTTTATACTTCGCCCACAGCCATCCGGGCTTTGCTGGCCAAAGGTGAATCCTGGCCCGACCGTTACGAAATGAAGAGCCTGCGCGTGCTGGGCACCGTGGGCGAACCCATCAACGAAGAGGCCTGGCACTGGTATCACGACCATGTGGGCAAAGGCCGTTGCCCCATTGTGGACACCTGGTGGCAAACCGAAACCGGCGGCATCATGATCAGCCCGCTGGCCGGCATTACGCCTACCAAACCGGCCTATGCCACCTTGCCCTTGCCCGGCATCCGCCCGGTGATTGTAGACAACGAAGGGAAAAAATTATATGGCAACAATGTGGAAGGCAACCTGTGTATCGAATTTCCTTGGCCGGGTATGGCGCGCACGCTTTGGGGCGACCATGAACGTTACAAGCAGGCTTATTTTTCCACTTTTCCGGGCTTGTATTTTACAGGCGACGGCGTCAAGCGCGACGAAGACGGCTACTACCGTATCCTGGGCCGCATTGATGACGTAATCAATGTGTCGGGGCACCGGCTGGGCACGGCCGAAATCGAAAATGCCATCAACGAACATCCCTTGGTGGCCGAATCGGCCGTGGTGGGCTTCCCGCATCCGGTCAAAGGTCAAGGAATTTATGCCTTTGTGGTGGTGCCCGGTCGAAACGAAAATTTGGACGACGAACTTCGCGAATCGCTCATCAAAGGTGTGGCCAAAATTATCGGCCCCATCGCCAAACCCGACCGTATTCAGTTCGTCAACGGCCTGCCCAAAACCCGTTCGGGCAAAATCATGCGGCGCATCCTGCGTAAAATTGTGCACAACTCCACTGATTTCGGCGATATTTCCACCCTGACCAACCCCGAAATTGTGGATGAACTGATTGCCGGTTACAAGCGCTTACAAGGATAAATTACTCCTGAAAAATCCGGCAATGAAATGGTATGATGCCATTGCGCCTTTCTATGATTTGTTTACATCCGCCATTTACCGGCGGGCACGGGCCCACTTGGTAACCCGTTTGAATTTGCAAGGCGGCGAACGCATTTTGGTTCTTGCCTGCGGAACGGGGCAAAGTTTCGATGCCATAGTAAACCGAACCGGCCCCCAGGGTAAAATAATCGGACTGGACTATTCGGCAGCCATGCTCAGCCGGGCCCGCAAGCGTATCGAAAAAAATCAATGGAACAACATAACACTCCTCCAAGCCGATGCACGCAATATGGGCCCGGACTTGTTTTTGCATCACAATATCGCTCCACATTTCGACGCCGTGGTAGCCGTGCTGGCTTTTTCGGTCTTGCCCGGTTGGAAACAGGTCATGCAAGCGGCGGTAAACCTGCTGAACCCGGGCGGTAAAATGGGCATATTGGATTGGTATCGACCGGAAAATGATTTGGTCACCCATACGGTCAATGCTTTGGCCAATGCCGAAATAGGGAGGGACGTTGCCGGCTATGCAGCAACGATATTGAATGACTTCAAAGTGCACAAACGATACTTGGGTGGCAATGTTTGGATAGGCACGGGAAGGAAGACCTAAAATCCTTTTCGAACGCCCTGAAAAATTCCACATGACAAACTGACACATTCGTTTCGTTGGCATAATTTGTGCGTAATGGCAAGCGAAACCAAAAATCTATCATTATGGCAAAAGAGATCAAATTCGATTTCGAAGCACGCGAAGGGCTCAAACGCGGCGTGGACGCATTGGCCAACGCCGTTAAAGTTACTTTGGGCCCCAAAGGACGTAACGTAATCATCGACAAATCCTTCGGCGGACCGCAAATCACCAAGGACGGCGTTACCGTCGCCAAAGAAGTGGAACTGGAAGATGCCCACGAAAACATGGGCGCTCAACTGGTCAAACAAGTGGCTTCAAAAACCAATGACCTGGCCGGCGACGGAACCACTACGGCCACAGTATTGGCCCAAGCCATCGTGCGCGAAGGACTTAAAAACGTTACCGCCGGTGCCAACCCCATGGACATGAAACATGGCATCGACAAAGCCACCCAAAAAGTGGTCGAAGAACTGGAAAAACAAGCCATAGAAGTGGGCGACGATGTGAACAAAATCAAACAAGTGGCCACCATTTCGGCCAACAACGACGAAACCGTAGGTGACCTTATCGCCGAAGCCTTCTCCAAAGTGGGCAAAGAAGGCGTTATTACCGTGGAAGAATCCAAAGGAACCGACACCTATGTGGATGTGGTCGAAGGTATGCAGTTCGACCGTGGTTACCTTTCGCCCTACTTTATCACTGACCCCGAAAAAATGATCGCCCAGCTCGACCGTCCCTACATCTTGATTACCGACAAAAAAATCAGCACGATGAAAGACCTGTTGCCCGTGCTGGAACAAGTGGCGCAATCGGGACGTCCGCTCCTGATTATTGCCGA
This sequence comes from Flavobacteriales bacterium, assembly GCA_027003085.1. Lineage (GTDB taxonomy): Bacteria > Bacteroidota > Bacteroidia > Flavobacteriales > Flavobacteriaceae > JAADED01. The sequence continues at coordinate 1,009 of JALWYR010000258.1, read as the reverse complement.
AGATGTGGACGGTGAAGCATTGGCCACCTTGGTGGTGAACAAATTGCGCGGCACACTCAAAGTGGCCGCCGTCAAAGCACCCGGATTCGGCGACCGTCGTAAAGCCATGCTCGAAGATATTGCCATTTTGACAGGCGGAACCGTGGTTACCGAAGAACGCGGCTTCAAACTGGAAAACACCACCATCGACATGCTCGGCCAAGCCGAACGTGTAAGCATCGACAAAGATAACACCACCATTGTGGGCGGTGCCGGTAAAGAAGAAGACATCCAAGCACGCGTCAAACAAATCAAAGCCCAAATCGAACAAACCACTTCGGACTACGACCGCGAAAAACTCCAAGAACGTTTGGCTAAACTCGCAGGTGGCGTAGCCGTGCTCTATGTGGGCGCACCCAGCGAAGTGGAACTCAAAGAAAAGAAAGACCGCGTGGAAGACGCTCTCAACGCTACGCGTGCCGCCGTGGAAGAAGGTATCGTGGCCGGTGGCGGTGTAGCCCTGCTACGCGCCCAAAAAGCGCTTGAAAACATAGAAACCAAAAACGAAGACGAAAAAACCGGCGTGATGATCGTTTACCAAGCCCTCGAAGAACCTTTGCGTCAGATCGTAAACAACGGTGGCGAAGAGGGCTCGGTGGTCGTGTCCAAAGTCAAAGAAGAAGACGGAGACTTCGGCTACGACGTGAAAAACGGCAAATATACCCATATGCTCAAAGCCGGCATTATCGACCCGAAAAAAGTAACGCGTATTGCCATCGAAAACGCCGCTTCGGTGGGCGGAATGATTCTCACCACCGAAAGTGCACTCATCGAAAAGAAAGAAGAAAATCCCGCACCGGCCATGCCGGGTGGCGGCGGAATGCCCATGATGTAATACGAAAGGCATATTCCATCCTGATCCCGTCTCATCTGAGGCGGGATTTTTTTATTCGGGGTAATATAATTTGTATGCTTTACAGGCCCCTTGGGTTGCCTATACATATTAGGTTGTTCCGCCCTCCGGCAAACC
>JALWYR010000257.1 GCA_027003085.1 Flavobacteriales bacterium | reverse complement strand
GGTGGATCCACGCCGTAAATTCCTGAGCATCGTTTGGCTATACAGTTTGGCATTGCTACTGATTTTACTGCGTATTCCTTGGAGCGATTGGTTATAACGAATCCATCATTTCCACGCCATTGCCAGCTACTTGTGAATAGGTAATTCCTTGCGGAGTAATTTCCACGCCCCGGGCCGGGTCGTTGGTTATCAGCAAGGGGCCGTCCAGGTCGGCAAAGCGGCACAAAGGCGCCACTTGGGCAGCCGCCGAAATACCTACGCTGCTTTCGGTCATACAACCCACCATGGTTTGTAAACCCTTTTCCCGGGCCCATCGTAGCATCCGGTAGCCCGGTGTCAATCCGCCGGCTTTGGTGAGCTTAACGTTGATGCCGTGAAAGGCATCGCGGCAATTTTCCAAATCCGCTTCGGTGCGACAGGATTCGTCGGCTATCAATGGAAGCGGCGACAATTCCCGGAGCCGTCGCATATCCTTCCACGCACCGGCCGGCAAAGGTTGTTCGATAAATTCCACATTCATATCACGCATCATACGGGCCATACGCAGGGTTTTTTCGGGCGTCCAGGCGGCGTTGGCATCGATGCGGAAAACGGCATCGGTTTCCTTGCGCAGGGCGGCGATAATGTCTTCGTCGTGGCCGGTGCCCAGCTTAATTTTGTAAACGGGCCAGGGTTTTTCGCGTATTTTACGGCGCATCACCTCAATCCGGTCAATGCCGATGGTGTATGACGAAACGGGCACGTTTTGCGGGTTTAGCCCCCAATGTTCAAAAGTGCGTATCCCTTGCATTTTTCCGTATAAATCCCAAGCGGCCTCGTCGATGGCGGCCATCAGGAAGCGGAAATTTCCGGTGCGTTCGCGCAGTTGTTCCCAGAGCTTTCCGGGATGTTCCAAGCGGTAATTTTCCAAAAACGGCTTGATTTTTTCCAGTCCGTCAAGGAGTTTGCCGGCCGTTACGTCGTAGTAGGCGTTTTGTGTGGCTTCGCCGTAGCCCGTATGCCCGTCCTGCGAAAGGACCACAATGAGCGACGGCTGCACCGAATGCGACCAGCGCGCAATGCCAAACGGATGTTCCAACTGCAACGAAAAAATACGACCACGGACTTCCATAAATGCGGATTTTCACTGCCAAGCTAACCAAAATGCCCGAAACGCCCAAGGACGGATGCGGGTTAGTGGATTTTTTATTTCGGCATTTTTACTATTTTTTTCATCTTGCTGACAAATTCAATAATTCCGAAACTAAAAAACCATAAAGCAATGAATGAATACAAAAAGCACCCGAATGAAAAAAACTGCAACAGCGTGCATTGGGGATACAAGGGCGCAACCGGCCCTGATAATTGGAAAACCCTTTGCCCGGATTTTGCGGATTGTGGCGGTAAAGCCCAATCTCCGGTAAATATTTCCACAAAGGAAACCCTGAATTCGGAAAATCTGCAAGCGATACACCTAAATTACGGTAAAACGAAAGTAAATATCGTAAACAACGGTCACAGCGTTCAATTTAATGTTGATGCCGGAAATACCGCAAACCTGAATGGAAAAACTTATACGCTTTTACAATTCCACTATCACAGCCCCAGCGAACATACCATCGACGGGAAATATTTTCCTTTGGAAGTGCATTTTGTCCACCGCCGTTCCGATAAAGATTTTGCCGTGATAGGAGTAATGTTTGTCGAAGGAAAAGAGAATCCGTTGTTTAAAGCATATTTGGATAAGTTCCCTGAAACCCCGGGAGAATTTCAAACCGATAACAATATCGATTTATCAGATTTATTGCCGGAAAACAAAAGCTATTATTTTTACAAGGGCTCACTTACAACACCGCCTTGTTCGGAAATTGTAAATTGGCATGTGCTCACAACACCTTTGGAAGCATCCAAAGAGCAAATGGAAAAATTTTCTAAAATATTGAACTACAATAACCGGCCGGTTATGCCGCTAAACGGCCGGAAGATTAAAAAGTTCGATCAATAAAGCGGGATTTCAAAAGATAACTTTACTTTATTATCCGGCAAGAATTCAGGCCCGGCGGAACAAAGATTATTCGTATTAATCATTCTACGTTCCCCTCCACCCCCTCAATCAATGACTGCAACTGCGGCTTGTAGCGCACATCGGTCAAAAAAAGTCCCTTGGCAGGCGCCGCAGGGCCGGCAGCGCGGCGGTCGCGGGCTTGAAGGATGCGGTGCATATCCCCTACTTCGCGCTTTCCTTGCCCAATCTCCACCATGGTGCCCACCAGGGCGCGCACCATGCCGCGTAGAAAGCGGTCGGCCGAGATGCGGAAAACCAATTCGTGCTTGCCTCTGCGTTCCCACTTGGCCTCATCGATGCGGCACAAAAAAGTTTTAACATCGGTCTTGACCTTTGAAAAACTCTGAAAGTCCTTGTATTGGAACAATATTTCCGCTGCGCGGTTCATACGTTCCACATCGGGCAATGCCGGTAATCGCCAGGCGCGGTCGGACAGGAAGGGGTCTTTGCAGTCGATGATGTGGTAGTTATAGGTGCGCTGCACGGCATCGTAGCGCGCATGCGCCCCCGCGGGCATGGGCAGGACGTAGCGCACGGCAATGTCAGCCGGCAAAAAACTGTTGAGCCGATGGGTTAGCCAATCCGTATCCAAATCCGGCGGCCCGTCGAAATGGGCAAAAGTCTTGCGCGCATGCACGCCCGCATCGGTGCGGCCGGCCGTAACCAAACAAATATTTTGCCGGAGCAACAAACGCATCCGTTCCTCCACGGCTTCCTGCACCGAAATGGCTCCCGGTTGCCGCTGCCATCCGTGATAGGCGGCACCATGGTAGGCCAGTGAGATGAAGTAGCGGGTTTTCGGCGTTTTTTCCATGTGTATCGTCCCTACATATTCCTCCTATACTGCCCGCCCACGCGGAAAAGGGCTTCGGTCATTTGGCCCAGCGAGCACACCTTGGCGGCTTCCATCAGTTCTTCGAACATATTGCGGTTTCGGAAGGCCGCTTCCTGCAAACGGCGCAGGGCTTTGGGCGCCTCTTTTTCGTAGGTTTTATACAGGTTGCGCACCGTGCGGATTTGTTGGCGTTTTTCGTCTTCGGTGGCGCGGATAACCTCACCCGGAAGTTCGATTTTGATGCCTTCTTTGGGCAGGAAAGTATTGACGCCTATGATGGGCAATTTACCCGAGAGTTTCAAGCTTTCGTAATACAAACTCTCCTCCTGGATTTTGCTTCGTTGATACATGGTTTCCATGGCACCCAACACGCCGCCGCGGTCGGTCAGCCGGTCGAATTCGGCATAAACGGCTTCTTCCACCAGGTCGGTAAGTTCTTCGATGATGAAAGCCCCTTGAATGGGATTTTCGTTCTTGGCCAAGCCCAATTCGCGGTTGATGATCAACTGAATGGCCATGGCCCGGCGAACGCTTTCTTCGGTGGGCGTGGTGATGGCCTCGTCGTAGGCATTGGTGTGCAACGAATTGGTGTTGTCATAAATGGCGTAGAGCGCCTGCAAGGTGGTGCGGATGTCGTTGAAATCTATTTCCTGGGCATGCAAACTGCGTCCGCTGGTTTGGATGTGGTATTTGAGCATTTGCGAACGCTTGTTGGCACCGTATTTTTCGCGCATGGCTTTGGCCCAAATCCGGCGGGCCACCCGGCCGATGACGGCATATTCGGCATCCATGCCGTTGGAGAAAAAGAACGACAGGTTAGGCGCAAAATCATCGATGTGCATGCCGCGCGAAAGGTAATATTCCACATACGTGAAGCCGTTGGCCAAGGTAAAGGCCAATTGGGTGATGGGATTGGCTCCCGCTTCGGCAATATGGTAGCCCGAAATGGAAACCGAATAGAAGTTACGCACCCGGTTGCGGATAAAATAATCCTGAATGTCGCCCATAAGCCGGAGCGAAAATTCGGTGGAGAAAATGCAAGTGTTTTGCGCCTGGTCTTCCTTCAAAATGTCGGCCTGCACCGTGCCGCGCACTTTGGCAATGGTTTCGGCCTTGATTTTTTCATACACATCGGGCGGAAGGATTTCGTCGCCCGTAACGCCCAGGAGCAAAAGGCCCAGTCCGTCGTTGCCTTCGGGAAGTTCACCGTGATAGCGCGGGCGTTCCAAACCGCGGTCGTCGTATTTTTCTTTTAGTTTGGCCTCAACCAAATGTTCCAAGCCGTGTTCGCGGATATATTTTTCGCATTGCTGGTCGATGGCGGCGTTCATAAAAAAGGCCAACATCATGGGCGCCGGCCCGTTGATGGTCATCGACACCGAGGTTTTCGGGTCGGCCAAGTCGAAGCCCGAATAAAGTTTTTTGGCGTCATCCAGGCAACAAACCGACACGCCGGAATTGCCGATTTTGCCGTAAATATCGGGCCGTTCGTCCGGGTCGTGGCCATAGAGCGTAACGCTGTCGAAGGCCGTGGACAAGCGTTTGGCCGGCATGCCCAAGCTCACGTAGTGAAAACGCCGGTTGGTGCGTTCGGGCGTGCCCTCGCCGGCAAACATACGCGTAGGGTCCTCGCCCTTGCGCTTGAACGGATAGATACCGGCGGCGTAGGGAAATTCGCCCGGCACATTTTCTTTGAGCATCCACAGGAGCAAATCGCCCCAAGCGGTGTAGCGCGGAAGCGAAACCTTCGGAATTTTCAGGTGTGCCAGGGTTTCGGTATGGGTTTCCACTTCCACCGTGCGGTTGCGCACCTTGTAGCGGAATACGGGTTCGCTGTATTTTTTCAAGGTTTCGGGCCAATGCAGGATTTTCTCCCAGTTTTCGGGTTTGAGTTGTTTGAAAACCCGGGCAAAAGTATCCGTCAATGCACCGGCCAATTCCTTGGTATTGGCGTCTTTGACTTTGTCAAGGAAATTCCGGTCTATTCCGTGTTCGTTGAGCTCCGGCTTATGGCCCGTAAGGGTTTCCAGGGTTTGGTAAATGCCGTAGAGTTGTTGGGCTATGCCAGCTTGTTGCCGGGCTTCTTCGTGGTAGCGCCGGTTGGTTTCGGCAATTTCCGACAGGTAGCGCACGCGCTTGGGCGGGATGATGTATTGTTTTTTGGTGTTTTCGTCGGTGGGCGTGTAGGAACTTTGGAATCCGGCGCCGGTTTTTTCGTTGATTTTTTCGATGAGCGCCATGTAGAGCCGGTTTACGCCCGGGTCGTTGAATTGCGAAGCAATGGTGCCATAGACGGGCATTTCTTCGGGCCGGCGGTCGAACAGTTTATGGTTGCGTTGGTATTGTTTGCGCACGTCGCGCAGGGCGTCTTCGGCACCGCGTTTGTCGAATTTGTTGATGGCCACCAGGTCGGCAAAGTCCAGCATGTCGATTTTTTCCAATTGCGTGGCCGCGCCGAATTCGGGTGTCATCACATACAAACTCACGTCGGCATAGTCGGTAATTTGCGTGTCGGACTGCCCGATGCCCGAGCTTTCGAGGATAATCAAATCGTAGTCGGCGGCTTTGACCGTGGCCAAAGCGTCTTTAACCTTGGGCGAGATAGACACATTGCCCGAGCGCGTGGCCATGGAGCGCATATACACGTTGGGATGTGCAATGGCATTCATGCGGATACGGTCGCCCAGCAAGGCCCCGCCGGTTTTTTTGCGCGTAGGGTCCACCGAGATGATGGCGATGGTCTTTTCGGGAAAATCAAACAGAAAACGGCGGATAATTTCATCGGTAAGCGAGGATTTTCCGGCGCCCCCGGTTCCGGTGATGCCCAACACGGGCGTTTTGTTGACCGCCGCCAGGCGGTGAATATCTTCGAGCAAATCTTTATGCAACTCCGGAAAGTTTTCCGCCGCCGATATGCTTTGGGCCACCAAGCGGTCGTCTTTCCCGGTCAGTTCCTCCGCCGATTGCACGTCGATATTTTTTCCGGTAGGGAAATCCGAGCGGCGAAGCAGGTCGTTGATCATGCCTTGCAGGCCCATTTTGAGCCCGTCGTCGGGCATATAGATTTTTTCGATGCCATAGGCCTCCAATTCGCGGGCTTCGTCGGGCAGGATGGTGCCGCCGCCACCGGCAAAAATGCGGATATGTCCGGCACCTTTTTCTTGGAGCAAATCGTGCATATATTTCAGAAACTCCATGTGGCCGCCTTGGTAGGACGTTACGGCAATGGCCTGCACATCTTCCTGGATGGCCGCGTCCACAATTTCGCGCACGCTGCGGTTGTGTCCCAGGTGGATGACTTCGGCGCCGGTTTGTTGGATAATGCGCCGCATGATGTTGATGGCCGCATCGTGGCCGTCGAATAGCGAAGCGGCGGTAACCACCCGGATTTTATTTTCGGGCCGGTAGGGTTTTTGGGCTTGAAAATGTTCATGCGTATGTGAAGCCGCAAGGGTATGGCTCATAGAAGCTAAATTTTACTGATTGGCATAAAAGTTACGAATTTTCCGGCAAATGCCGGCTGTTATTTTTGGTTAGGCGTTTCGTAATGCAGGTATAATGTTACGGAGCGCTTCGCTAGCCGTCGGGGCGCCGGCGGCGGAATGAAAATTCCGCTGGCGGCGGCGCAAAAGTTCCGGGTTTGTTACATTCTTTGGTTCAAAGCCGGAGGCGGGGTTGTTGCCGACAAATTCCCGTGGGTTTTGCGCCGCCGGCCCCGCGCTCACGCGCGGCGCCGGCGCCCCTTGTCTTGCTCCGCGGCTCCGGCAGCCCTGCGGTCTGCCTCCGCAGCTCCGGGAGCCACCTTTGGCGTCTCCCTTCGCATGCTCGGAGCCCTGATGGTCTCCTCGCAGGCCTCGGAACCCTTCGGTTTCCTCGGCGGCTTCGGAAACTTGCGCTACCAAAGCCCAACGCCCGGGCCGCGCTTGTTTTCCTTCGCAACTTCGCAAGCCCTTCCGGCTATGCTTCGCTCCGCCTCCGGTCTTGCTCAGTAGGTTGCTTGCCAGGCCCGGGGTGTAGCGCAACACTCGCCGTCCGGTTTACCGGCTGGCTCTTCGTTCCGCCTTGGGGCGGCCGGTCCGCAATTGCATTAGTCCCGTGCTTTCGAATTTCGGTAATGAATGTCTTGCTTGGAACGCAGGCACTTTCCGGACGCTTCGTTTCGATATTCTCAACGTCCCAAACATCCTTTTGTTTTGCAGCGGGCTTAGGTTATTTTTTCAACGGCTGATATGTAAGGCTATATCCGGTCCATTCATCGACCGAATCAAAGAACAGGAGGTATTATAAGATTTAATTCCGGATTTTACTTTGATTGTGAATACTCGTCCGGCAAAAAACACGTGTCTTGGAAAAACAATGAAATACTTCCTGTTTCATATTCATAATCCTGCGAAAACCCTTAATTTTGTTGTATGTCCGACGCCACGCACAAAGCTTATGAACAGGCCCGTTTGTTCCCTGCCCAACCGGGAGTTTACCGCTTTTATGATGCCGGCGGGCGGATTATTTACGTGGGCAAAGCCAAAAATTTGCGCAAGCGTGTTCTTTCCTATTTTTCTAAAACGCCTTCCGGGAAACACGCCTTGCTGATGAAACATTTGGCCCGCATCGATCATATTGTAACGACCAACGAAACCGAAGCTTTTTTGTTGGAAAATATTCAAATCAAGCAGCATAAACCCAAATACAACATCCTGCTCAAAGACGACAAAACCTATCCGTGGATTGTCATTCGCAAAGAAAATTTCCCGCGGGTGGAACTCACCCGCCGCCCCGAAAAAGGACGTGGCGAATACTTCGGCCCTTACCCTTCGGTGCGAACGGCGCGGGTGCTTTTGGAACTGATCCACGACAGTTACCCGCTGCGCACCTGCTCGTTGGACCTTTCGCCCCGGAAGATTGCCAAAGGACATTACAAAGTTTGCCTCGAATACCACCTGGGCCGGTGCAAAGCGCCGTGCACCGGCCGGCAAACACCGGATGAATATGAATCCTATATCAAAGACGTACGCCAAATGCTACGCGGCAACTTCCGGCCGGCCTTAAAGCGGCTCGAAACCCGAATGCACGAAGCCGCCCGACGGCTCGAATTTGAAAAGGCCCAACAGTATAAGGAAAAACTGGATGCCTTGCGGAATTATCAAGCCCGTTCCACCGTGGTGAATCCCCGGTTGGGCAATTTGGCCGTTTTCGGCATGGTGGAAGATACCCGTGCGGCCTACGTCAATTTTATGGAAGTGGCCAATGGCGCCATTATCCGGGCCCGCAACTTGGAAATCCGTAAACGGATGGACGAAAGCCCCGCCGAACTTTTGGGCTGGGCCATCGGTGAGATTTTTTCCCAAATCGATGTGCACGCACGCGAAATGGTATTGCCCATGCCGGTGAAAATTCCCTTGCAACTCAAACAAACCGTTCCCCGGCGCGGCGACAAACGTAAACTGCTGGAAATGTCGGAACAAAACGCCCGCTATTTTCGCTTGGAAAAACACAAGCAACTGCAAATCACCGACCCCGAAGCGCATACCCGCCGGATGCTAACGCAGATGCAGTCCGATTTGAACCTGAACCATTTGCCGGAGCATATCGAATGTTTTGACATTTCGCACACCCAAGGCATGGAAAAAACCGCTTCCTGTGTGGTGTTTCGCAACCTTAAACCCGCCAAAAAAGATTACCGCCACTATACGGTGCGCACGGTGGAAGGCATTGACGACTATGCGTCGATGCGCGAGGTGGTTTTCCGCCGCTACAAGCGCCTGACGGACGAAGGGCAAGCACTCCCCCAACTGGTGGTTATCGACGGCGGTAAGGGCCAACTCAATGCCGCCATGGAAAGTTTGCGCGCCCTGGGCTTGCAGGATCGTATGGCCGTGATCGGTATTGCCAAACGGCTCGAAGAAATTTACCGTCCCGGCGATCCGGTGCCTTTGTATTTGGACAAACGCTCCGAAACGCTCAAAGTGATTCAGCATATTCGCAACGAAGCCCACCGTTTCGGACTCCGGCTGCACCGCAAACGCCGTAGCAAAACCGGCCTGCACTCTTCCCTGACCGACATTCCCGGCATAGGCGAAAAAACGGCCGTCAAACTACTGAGCCATTTCAGGAGCATCAAGCGTATTCGCGAAGCGGATTTCGACGATGTGGCACGCATAGCGGGCAAAGCGGCAGCCCGGCGTATACGTGCATATTTCGACGGGCGGGAGTAAAATGAATATGGAAAAAATCCGGCATAATCGGAACAGACTTTTTTGTTTTTTTAGGGCGCCCCGCCGCTCACGTTCGTGGCGCCTACGGCGCATTGGCAGGCGCTTCGGGACGACAGAGCGCCCTCCCGCCTGCCGCCACTCACGTGGCGCCGGCCGGGCTGTCCGCTCAAATGCGGCTCGCGAAAAGCCGGTTTTTGTAAATCCGGCGCCGTGGTCTCTTGCGCTGCGAGCCCCCGCCGCCGGAACAAAAAATACGGCTTTCGCTTCGCCGCATAACCGCTCCCATCCCTGGCGCGTTTGGCGCGCGATAAATCGCGCTTGAATAATGAACATCAAACAGATGATTAACGATTTGTGGTTTACCTTCTCCTACTGAAAATATTGAAGCGGATTTTTGTTTCCGTAAATACGTATAGCCGTGATTAATCACGGAAATGAAAGATAAAATGGGGATGTGGTTGAACGGTTATGTGTATGAGTAGTGCGAAGCATCGTTTATACACAATTTTGTGCTTTCGTGCTTTTTATAAAAACATTTCTTCATCCCTATTTCTTTCCCTTTTTATTTCTTCTTGTAAAAATTGGATTTTTTGTTTAGCCCAATTTACAACAGTATTAAATTTATGTTCGAGTAATGATTCAAATAATTCCTTTTTTGCTTCAAGTAAAGGAACAACAGAGCCAGTCCAAGAATAATTATCCATATTTACGGAAAGACATTTCAATACATCCTCATTATCACCAAACTCATCTATAAGCCTCTTTGTTATTGGATGCCATGAAGTATAATCATCATTATTATTACCAAAGATTGGAACAAGCTCCGCTAATCTTATTGGTGCAAGAGGTTTATTATTTTCACACCAAGTAAAAATTGCATCTATATTATCAGTTTTAAATAATACGCCTACGTTACTAAAAACACCACCAATACGAGAGCCTAATATATGTTTTAAACCATAGAATTTTATATAATTTTCATTTTCAGAAAGTAACGCATTTGATAAATCATCCCAGATAATTTTAAAATGTTTATTTAACAACACTTCATAGATATTTTGAACATTATTGTCTAAATGATAAGAATTTTCCCAACTTATTGACTCTATTATAGACTTATTGATAAATAATGCAAAATCAGATTCTTTCTCATTAGATAAAATTTCACGAATTATTTCTGTCCATTCATAACTATCTAATTTATGAGACTTCTTTCTATTGAATCCTATTTGGTAAATGCATTTCTTAAAAATTGGGATTAGCTTTAATCTTAATTCTTTATTAGTAAATGAAAGATTGAAATAAATATCAAAAACTAACTCATAACCATAAACTCCATATTTAAAAAGTTTTTCAGCAAATTGTTCTAATTCATTTATGTTGCAATTTGACAAAGAATTACTATAATAGAAATTTTCAAAGTTTGAGAGGTCTAATTT
>JALWYR010000256.1 GCA_027003085.1 Flavobacteriales bacterium | reverse complement strand
TCGCGCCCTTCGGGCGCTCGGGAAACCGGCCCTCCGCTCCAATGTGGCTCGGGCGCTCCGGTTTTTGTAAAGCCGGCACCGGAGTCTTCTTGTCGGAGCGGCGAAGCCTCCGTTGCCGGCACAAAAAGGCGTCGCACCCTTCGCCCCATTACCGCTCGGTCCGGCACGCGGATTTTTTATCTTGTGCAGCATCATGTAAGGATGATGATGGCTTTGCGGGGGAAAACCTTCGTTTTAAATCCTCGGATATGTATTTTTTCGGTATTTTTGGTCAAAGTGGGCAAAGCTTATGGAACATTACGGTATTTGGTCGGTGGTGCCGCCGCTTTTGGCCATTGTTTTGGCCATTTGGACCCGGCGCGTTTTTGTGGCCCTGTTCGGCGGCATTTGGATGAGTTTTTTGATTATCGACCGTTGGCATCCGCTTCGGGCGTTCTATGATGCGGTAATGGCCTTGGTCGAGGTGTTCCGGTCGCCCGGCAACACCAAAACCATTATGTTCAGTGCCTTGGTGGGTGCCTTGATTTTGTTTGTTCAAAAATCGGGCGGCGTCAACGGCTTTGTTTTGCGCACCGAACAGTTCATGCAACGAAGCGGCGGAAAAAATCCGCGTAAGCGTATTCAACTGGCCGCCTGGCTTACGGGGGTGATGATTTTCGTGGAAACGAGCATTTCGTCGCTCACCGTGGGAACGGTGTTCCGTCCGCTGTTCGACCGGCTGCGCATATCGCGCGAAAAGTTGGCCTACATTGCCGATTCGAGTAGTGCGCCCACTTCGGTGATGATACCTTTCAATGCTTGGGGAGCTTTTATTATGGGCCTCCTTTTGACCGAAGGCCTCGACAAGCCTTTCGGGAGGATGTTGGCCGCTTTACCCTTCAATTTTTATCCCATGATTGCCTTGCTATTGGTTTTGGTGGTTATTCTGCTGGATTGGAACATCGGACCGATGAAAAAAGCCGAACGCCGTGTGCGCGAAACAGGCCGTGTGCTCAACGAAGGGGCGCGCCCCCTGGTGTCGGATGCGCTGACCTCGGTGGAGGCCGTTACCGACAAATTCCGCGCCCGCAATATGCTTGTGCCTTTGGCCGTGATGATAGGGATGATGCCTGTATTGCTTTTGGCTACCGGATGGGATGCAGCAGCCCGGAAACATCCCGAATCCACCGGTGTGCAACGTATATTGGCCGCCCTGGGTGAAGGTTCCGGCTCCACGGCCGTGTTGTTTGCCGTTATTACGGCATTGGCTGTGGCTATGCTTATGTATAGGGCACAAGGCATTGCCCGTTGGGGCGAAATGCAGGATTGGCTGCTCAAAGGTATTTCCGAAATGATGCCCCTGGCGCTGTTGATGATGATGGCTTTTGGCATTGGAGCTGTTACCAAGCAATTGGGCACAGGCATTTATTTGGCCCAAATCGGTAAGGATGTTTTGGGGGCGGCATGGCTTCCGCTTACGGTTTTTATTTTGGCGGCGTTTATTGCCTTTTCCACCGGAACATCCTGGGGCACTTTTGCCATTATGATTCCCATAGCCGTGCCCATGGCTTTGCATATGGGCGTTTCTTTGCCACTGGCTTTGGCGGCGGTGTTGAGTGGAGGTGTGTTCGGCGACCATGCTTCGCCGGTGTCGGACACAACGATTATTTCGTCTATGGCCGCCGCCACCGACCATATCGACCATGTTAAAACCCAGTTGCCCTATGCTTTGTTGAGTGCCGGCTTGGCGGCCTTGTTGTTTGTGGCGGCCGGTTTTGCCGCGGCATAGCTTATGGTTTTATAGTTCTCCTACAATGTTTACAGTAGGAGAACGAAAATCACAAAACCGGCGTTCGGTATTCGAGGGCGGCCTGCCGCCCGGGCCCACGCGCCAGGGATGGGAGCGGTATGAGCCGATGGGCTGCCGCCGGCCCGCCGTGGCGGGGTGACTGACAGCGGGAAGCCGCACCGCCACGCATTGCGGGCCAAGAGCAGCCCGAGGCGAATTTAAGCGGACAGCCCGGCCGGCGCCTCGTGAGTGCCGGCAGGCGGGAGGGCGCTCCGTCGTCCCGAAGCGCCTGTCGGTGCGGCGGAGCCGCCACGAACGTAGGCGCCGGGGCGCCCTGAAAAAGATTATTTTATCACTCGGGCAAAGCTTGGACACCATACATATAATTCCTAAATTTGAGCCGGTAAACAACCTTTTCAATGCAATCCGATGGAAATATATTACCTCCTGGTCGGGACGCTTATCGTTCTGGCTATCATTGACCTTGTGGTAGGGGTCAGTAACGATGCCATCAACTTTTTGAGCTCGGCCTTGGGCTCCAAGGTTTTTTCGTTTCGCACCATTATGATTGTTGCCAGCTTGGGCGTGCTTTTTGGTGCCGTGTTTTCCAGCGGAATGATGGAAGTGGCCCGGAAAGGGATTTTTCATCCCGGCATGTTTACGTTCCACGAGATTATCATCATTTTTTCGGCGGTGATGCTCACCGACATTATTTTGCTCGATACGTTCAACCGCCTGGGTTTGCCCACATCGACCACAGTGTCCATTGTGTTCGAACTCCTGGGCGCGGCCGTGGCCGTGAGCCTTTGGAAAATCTACGAAAGTCCCGAGTATCAACTGGGCGACTTGGCCCGGTATATCAACAGTTCCAAGGCACTGCTCATCATTGGCGGCATCCTGCTTTCTGTTGTGGTGGCTTTTGCCGTGGCGGCCCTGGTGCAGTTTGTTTCGCGCTTGGTGTTTTCGTTTCAATACGACGTGTATAAACGTAATGTGGCCGTGGCGCTTTTCGGAGGCATTGCCTTGGCCAGCATTGCCTACTTTATTGTGCTCAAAGGGCTGAAAGGCACGCCCTTCTACGACGATGTGAAGCATTACATCAAGGAATACAGCCTTCAAATCATCCTTTGGAGTTTTGTGTTGGGCACGTTTTTGGCCTATGTGATCAACCGGTTTTTGCGTTACAATGTTTTCAAAATCATCATTTTGCTGGGCACCTTTTCCTTGGCTTTGGCCTTTGCGGGCAACGATTTGGTCAATTTTATAGGTGTGCCCATTGCAGCCTACAATTCTTTGGAATTTGTTACGGCCCACGGAGGCGATCCGCATACTTTTTTGATGAAGGATTTGGCGGGTAAAGTGCCCACGCCCACCTTGTTCCTTCTGGCCGCCGGAACCATCATGGTGCTCACGCTTTGGTTTTCCAAAAAGGCCATGAAAGTGGCCCGGACGGCCTTGGATTTGTCGGCCCAGGGCGATATTGACGAACGCTTCGAATCCAACCTGGTGGCCCGCAGTATTGTGCGGTCGGCCATTGGCATCAACAACGTGCTTTCGGCCGTTATTCCCGAAAAGGTGCGCAAATGGATCGATTCGCGCTTCCAAATTCCCGACAAAAGCAAGCGCTCGAAAAAACTGGGCAAAAACGTGGCTGAGTTCGACCTGGTGCGTGCCTCGGTCAATCTGGTGGTGGCGGCCATATTGATTAGCATTGGGACATCCTATCACCTGCCGCTTTCGACCACCTACGTTACCTTTATGGCGGCCATGGGTTCGTCGTTTGCCGACCGCGCCTGGGGGCGCGAAAGTGCCGTTTACCGCATAGCGGGCGTTATCAGCGTGATTGCCGGATGGTTTGTTACGGCCATGATTGCCTTTACGGTGTCGGCCACCTTTGCGTCGGTGCTCTACCGGTGGGGATTGTGGACGGCCTTTATAATCCTGGCACTTGCGGCCTTTTTGATGTATCGCAATCATTTGCATTTCCGCAAGGAAACCGAAGAACAAGCGGCCGAAGTGCTGAATATTTCCCTGGTGCTGTCGGACGATACGCGTCAGGTGCTGGAAAAAACTTTTGAACGCCTGCGTAAACTCCTTAACGAACTGCGCGACGATTATCAAAATATTTTTACGGGTTTGGCCGGATACGATGTGGTTAAACTACGCCGGGCCAACGATGAAATCGGAAAATTTTTCAAGCAAGCCAACAAACTGCGCGACCAGCTGTATTATCTGCTTCAACAGTTGGACGAATCGCAAATGAAAATAGCCAACAATTATATCAAACTCATCAACCGCGTGCAGGATGCCATCCAATCGATTCATTTTATTTCCAAGGCATCCAAGGATTATGTAAACAACAACCATCATCCGCTCTTGCCGGAGCAAATCGAAGATTTGCGCATCATTAGCAATAAATTTACCGAATATATCAACCTGGTGGAAAAGGCCTTCGAAACCCGCGATTTCGACCAGTTGAAACAATTCTACAAAACTTCGTCCGAATTGGATAAACTGCTCGATGCGGCCATTATGAATCAAATCCAAAGGGTGCGTACCCAGCAGGTGGATGCCAAGAACTCGGCTTTCTTTATGAGTTTGCTCAACGAATCGCGTGATTTGGTGGATAGTTTCCGGAAAATCATCAAAATATCCATCAAGCTCAACAAACCTTTGGCCAAGGCTGGCAACCGTGCCGAAGCAAACGAAGCATAAGAAAATGCCTATCTTTGGCGTTATGCATCAAAGCGGGTTTATGAAAAAATTTTTGTTGCTACTGGTTGTTCTGTGGTCGTTGAGCGCTTACGGTCAACGGCGCCGTTTTTTGGACGATTCCAAGGACTTTGATTTTACGGCCGACTACACGCATTGGGGCGTTACGCTGGGGGGAAATATTTATCCGTTCGAAAGCCATACGGATTTGGCTACGGGCCGGTTGAGCAACCGCTACTACCTGATGTGGGGATTCGATGCGGGCTTGGCCTATCACATACGTTTGAGCAATTATTTCGGCATCAAACTACGGCTCACGGCCGAACGGGCGCCGGTGTATTCCTACTTGTTTTATGTGCCGGGCGCCGAACGTGCCGACGGCCGCGACTACTATGCCCGCGTTCCCGGCAAATATGCGCCTTGGTCGTTTCATTTGCCCGTGGGGCTCGAAGTGCGCACTTTTGCCGTGCCACGCTATATTTTTCTGTTCCGTGCCGGAGTGGACATCGGTTACATACCGGCCTTGAATTATGCCCGGAAGTATGGCGACCACTTAACCTTGGCTTTTGCAGGAGTGCCCACCTGGCAGTTCGACCCTTATGTGGCGGCCGGATGGTATTACCGATTTCCGTGGTTTCTTTGGGAAACCGCCTTGGTCTATCGCACCGGTTGGGGAAAACCTTATTATCAAGGTGCATACGCCGTTAGCGGGTTGCAACAAACCAATGATTTCGGCGGATTGATTACCCAAAACGGAAGCTATATCGGACTTCAATTCACATGGTATTTTTACCGCAAAAACCGCAAGGAAGGCGCCGAATGTGCTGGACAGGTTCACAGCCGCAAAGTGCTGCGCCGCCAAAAGGCCGAAGAAAAAGCCCGCCAGCGGGCCGAACGCGAAAAACGCAAAGCCCGCAAACGTGCACTTAAACACCAACGGCGGATGCAAGGCGGAAAAAGAAAAAAACGTTTTATTTTGTTTTAGTTATCTTTGTAAAAATTAACGATTAATCATGAAGCGTTTAATTCTTATTCTTGCCATTATAGCCGGAACGCTATATGCGTGCTCTACTGTGCGTGTAACGGGGCGCAAGCAGTTCAATATGGTGCCCAACAGCCAAATTTTTCCGGCTTCATTTGCCCAATACCGTCAATTTTTGCAAGAACATCCCGTATCGAAAAACACCACGCAGCAGGAAAGAATTCGGCGCATCGGCCGTCGTTTGGTCAAAGCCACGGAAATGTATTATAAATCCAAAGGTTGGGAAAAGGATTTACAGGGCTACCAATGGGAATTCAACCTGGTGGCCGATTCGGTGATGAATGCCTTTTGTATGCCCGGCGGCAAGGTTGTGTATTTCGAGGGATTACTTAATGTAACCACCACCGACGGTGAAATAGCCGCCGTGATGGGCCACGAAATTGCCCACGCCCTGGCCAATCACGGGGCCGAGCGCATGAGCCAGATGTATGCCCAAAACATCGGAGCCGTTCTTACCATGCTGGCCACTGCCAATGCGCCCAAGGAAGAGCAACAAAAATGGTTGGCCATCTACGGCTATGGCAGCACGCTGGGTGTTATTCTGCCATACAGCCGCAAGCACGAAGCCGAAGCCGATAAAATCGGCCAGATACTGATGGCCATTGCGGGCTACGATCCCTATTCCGCAGCCCGCGTTTGGGAAAAGATGGGTAAAATGGCCGGTCCCGAACCGCCGGAATTTCTAAGTACACACCCTGCACACGAACGCCGTTTGAACAATTTGCGAAAATGGGCGCCCGATGCCCTGCGTATTGCCAAATCCTTCGGTATTACGCCTACGATTAAGTAAAATATTGCCTTTATTGTTTGAACACTGCCAGCCGCGGGGCAGGGTGTTATTGACCGGAATTGAAGTTTCGTTCGAGAATTTTTCCTAATTTGATAAAAAAATTTCTCGATGAAACGTTCGTCTTTTTCCGTTTGGCTTTTGGTGGTGTTCACCTTGACCGTAATGACGGCCATTAGCGTTTTGGATAGGCCTTTACGCACCGGCGCCGCACCCCGGGGTATTGTTTCCTTTGAATTGGCCGGTCGTTTGGACAAGACCCGGGCGGTTTTGGACAGCTGGAATCCAAGGGCCCGTATTTTTGCAGGTCTCAGCTTGGGATTGGATTATCTTTTTATGCTGCTCTACGGTGGATTGTTGTGGTGGATTATCCGCCGGCTTGCTTTGCGTTTCGGGCGCACTTCGGTGTTTTATAAGGCTGGCATGTTGCTGGCAGTCCTAATGTGGTTGGCCGTGGCGGCCGACGCCCTGGAAAACTATGCCTTGATTCGCTTGCTTACAGGCGGTTTGCAAGCATCTTGGGCCCACATTGCACGCTTTTCGGCTCAACTGAAATTCACTATCGTAGGCCTCGGATTGCTTTACGCCCTTGTGGCGGGATTGCTGCTGTTGTTCCGGCGGAAATAAACGCCGTCAGTTAGCCATATCGCTGATAAACTTAATGCGGAACAATCGCAATTCTTCCTCGTCGTATTCGTCGCCGAATTCTTCCAAGGCGTCGGAAATTTTGTCGCGCTCGGCTTCCATAAAGTAATCGGTGAGTTCTTCGATTTGTTCTTCGTCGAACAAATCCTCGATAATGTAATCGATGTTGAGCTTGGTGCCCATATACACCAATTGCTCCATTTCTTTGATCAATTCCTCCAATTCCAATCCCTTGGCGTGCATAATGTCTTCGAGCGGGATTTTTTTGTCGGTGCTTTGGATAATAAAGGCCTTGATGGCCGCCCGTGTGGGGGCCGATTTAATCACAATATCATCGGGGCGGGTGATGTCGTTTTCTTCCACATATTTTTTGATCAAATCCACAAAGGGCTGGCCGTATTTACGGGCTTTGCCCTCGCCCACGCCATAGATGCGTTTCAATTCTTCCAAATTCACCGGATACTTGATGGCCATATCTTCCAACGAAGGTTCCTGGAAAATCACATAAGGCGGCACTTTGAGCCGTTTGGCCGTGTCGTGGCGTAGTTCTTTCAGCATTTTGAGCAGGGTTTCGTCGGCACCGGCGGTTTTGCGCACCGGACGGGCCACGCTGACCGATTCGTCGTATTTGTGGTTTTCCGAAATCATAAAGCTGGTGGGCGAAGCCAAAAATTCACGCCCTTTGTCGGTTACTTGCAGCACGCCGAAGTTTTCGATTTGCTTATTCAATAACTTATGGATAAGCAAATGGCGGATAAGGGCATGCCAGAAGTCTTTTTCCTTGTGTTTGCCTTTGCCAAAGTAAGGGTTCAGATGCGAACGGTGGGTTTTGATCATCGCATTTTCCACGCCGCGCAGGATGTTGATAACATCGTTGATTTTATAGTTCCCTTTCACCGAATTGAGCAAATCCAAAACCAGCACGGCCTCGTCCTTGGCCTCGATGCGGGGCTTGGGATTGCGCATATTGTCGTCCATATCGCCGCCCGGATCTTTGGCCGGGTCGAATTCCTCACCAAAGTAATTGAGCAAAAACTGACGCCGCGACATGGAAGTTTCGGCATAGGCCACCACTTCGTTGAGCAGGGCCAAGCCGATTTCGCGTTCCAAGCGCGATTTTTCCGAAAAAAGGAATTTTTCCAGTTTTTCGATGTCTTTGTAGGAATAAAAAGCCAAGCAATGGGCATATTTTCCGTCGCGACCTGCACGACCCGTTTCCTGATAATAGCTTTCCAAACTTTTGGGTATGTCATAATGGATCACAAAGCGCACATCGGGTTTATCGATGCCCATACCGAAGGCAATGGTGGCCACCACCACATCGGCATCTTCGTTCAGGAACATATCCTGGTGCTTGGAACGCGTTTTGGCATTGAGCCCGGCATGATAGGGAATAGCCCTGATACCGTTGATTTGCAGCATTTGTGCCAGGTCTTCCACTTGCTTGCGGCTCAATGCATAGATAATTCCCGACTCGCCGGGTCGTTGTTTGATAAAGCGGATAATATCTTTGTCAATATTTTTGGTTTTGGGCACCACTTCGTAGAACAGGTTGGGCCGGTTGAACGAATCCTTGAATACCTGCGCATCTTCGATGCCCAGGTTTTTCAGGATGTCGTCTTGGGTTTTGGGCGTGGCCGTGGCCGTCAGGGCAATGATGGGCATGCCGGGACGCAGGCGGTCCACACTGCTACGGATGTTGCGGTATTCGGGACGGAAATCGTGGCCCCACTCCGAAATACAGTGGGCTTCGTCCACAGCCACAAACGACACGGGAACCTGTTTTAAAAACTCGATGGTCTCTTCTTTGTTCAAGGATTCGGGTGCCAAATACAGCAACTTGGTCCGTCCGGCCAACACATCTTCTTTCACCTTGCGCAATTCGCCCTTGGTAAGCATGGAATTCATCACGTGTGCCAGTCCTTCCTTGTCGGAGAGCCCGCGCACGGCGTCCACCTGGTTTTTCATCAAGGCAATCAAGGGCGAGATAACAATGGCCATACCGTCCAGCATCAGCGCCGGAAGTTGGTAGGTCAGCGATTTTCCGCCTCCGGTGGGCATAATGGCCAAGGTGTTCCGGCCCGCAAGCACATTTTTGATGACATCTTTTTGCAGGCCGCGAAATTGGTCGAAGCCAAAGTATTTTTTTAAGGCCGCATATAGTTGTTCATCATTTACCGGTGTGGATGCGTGCTCGATCATAACTTGATTTGGATTGGAAATTTAAAGATAGCAAAAAATCTATCACAAAAAAAACTTTTACTCAATAAATCCTATGAAACCGCCGCTTGGCGGAATTTGGTCGAAAAACATAGCATCGCTATTCTTTCCACACGCCGAATTTATTGAACTTTTCGGTGCGTTTGGCGATCAATTTTTCGGGAGAAGTATCTTTGAGTTCCGTGTAGGCCTTCAAAACGGCCGTTTTCCAGTTGGCAAAGGCCGTATCCCAATCGCGGTGGGCACCGCCAATAGGTTCGGGAATAATTTCGTCGATAAGTCCCAGTTTTTTCATGTCCTTGGCCGTAAGTTTAAGGGCCTCGGCGGCTTTTTCCTTGAATTCCCAACTGCGCCAAAGGATGCTGGAACAGGATTCGGGCGCTATGACCGAATACCAGGTGTTTTCCATCATCATCACGCGGTCGCCCACGCCTATGCCCAAAGCCCCGCCCGATGCACCTTCGCCGATAATAGTAACAATCGTGGGCGTTTCCAGTTGCGACATTTCCATAATGTTGCGCGCAATGGCTTCGCCTTGTCCGCGCTCCTCGGCTTCGATGCCCGGATAAGCCCCGGGCGTGTCGATGAGCGTTACTACCGGAATGAGGTAGCGTTCGGCCAGTTTCATCAGTCGTAAGGCCTTGCGGTATCCTTCGGGATTGGGCATGCCGAAACGGCGGTAGCGGCGTTCCTTGGTGTTGCGGCCCTTTTGCATGCCGATCAACATAAAGGTTTGGTCATCGATTTTGCCCAATCCGCCCACCATGGCCTTATCGTCGCCGTATTGGCGGTCGCCGTGGAGTTCGAAAAAGGTGTTGCCGGCAATGGCTTCAATATAATCCAAGGTATACGGGCGGTTGGGATGGCGCGACACTTGCACCCGTTGCCAAGGCGTCAGATTTTTATAAATATCTTTGAGTTTACGCTCAATTTCCTTTCGAATTTTTTCGCAGGCCGACTGAATTTTTACGCCTGTTTTTTCGGCCACTTTGATACATTCTTCGTAGTTCCGGTCCAGTTCTTCGACGGGCTTTTCAAATTCCAGGTATTCCATAACCGTAAATTTAATGGCTAAATTATCAAAAATAATTCAATCGTAATGCCGGCATCTTAAAAATTTAAGGCGGATTTTTTTATTATTCGGGCGCCCGGGCGCCGGCGTTCGGGGCGCCGCCGGCGGGCGGATGCCCGCTGCGGATGGCCGGATGTTGGAACGGAATTATGGTCGCCCCGCCCCGCGGCGAAGCCGCGGGGCGGGGCGTTTACTGATTTTCAGCTGGTTACATCCGGCCATCCGCCCGGCGCGCCGGTGCGCGCCGCGGCGGCACCACGCCAATCGCTTCGGCCGGCGGAGCGTCCTTGCGCTTGGCGGTCCTCA
>JALWYR010000255.1 GCA_027003085.1 Flavobacteriales bacterium | reverse complement strand
CGCTGGAAGACGGCACCAAGGAAATCGGCCAATTGGACCTGACGCAACGCTCGGCTATGAATTCGCCGTTTTTCCGGCTCAAAAACAATGACATCGTTTACGTGAAACCGCTTCCGCAAAAAACCATTGGCACGGGCACCACGCTCATTCAAACCCTGACCACGCTGATGAGTATCACATCATTTGCCCTTTCGCTTTATTTGTTTACCCGAAAATAAGCCGCCTGCAATGAATACGGACAATTCAAGCATCAAGCACCTGGGCGACACGATCAATCTGAAATTGATTTTCCTGAAAATCCTGCGCAATTGGTATTGGTATTTGTTGCTGCTGATTGTGGGTATTTACGTGGCCCGTTATTTTAATCGAAGACGTCCGAATGTGTATGAATTGGACACACTGCTCACGGTCAAAGACGAAAACAATCCCTATTTTACCACCAATATGAGCTTGGTGTTCAATTGGGGCGGCGTGAGCGACAAGGTCAATACCATCATTACCACTTTCAAATCGCGCAGCCATAACGAAGACATTGTGCGCAAGCTGAAACTGTATATCGATTATTTCGAAAAAGGAAAATATTACGACATTGACATCTACGGCCGTCAGCCCTTCGAAGTGGTGCTCAACGATTCGCTTCCGCAGGCCGTGGGCATTCCGTTCCGGGTTGAATTCACTTCGCCCGACACCTTTATTATCTCGGCACAATCGGAAAAGGCATCCGTTTCGGGATTCAATTTCGGGCGCGAGCATCCCAAAGCATTGTATTGGCCTGAAAAAAAATGGAAGGGTGAATACCATACCGGTCAATGGATCGATTCGCCCGTTTTTCACGGAAAAATACGTGTTGTTCGTCCCAAGGCCTTGAAACTCAATCATCCTTATTACTTCAAACTCCATAATTTTTTCAAAACCGTTCAGCATTACCAAAACCTCTACGTTAATCTTTACAAGAAAAACACATCGATGATTGTGCTCCGGCTGAAAGGGCACAATAAAAAGAAAATCGAAGACTACCTGAACACCTCGGTGGCTACGCTCAAAGAAAAACTCTTGCGCGACAAAAACAGCTTTGCCACCAACACCATTCGCTTTATCGACTCCACGCTGCGCACCCTTAAAAAGGACTTGGCCCAAAGCAGCAAACGGCTCGAAGATTTTCAGCGCAACAAAAAGGAATTTGCATTGGACAACCCCTCGGAAGCGCTCTACAACCAATTGCTGGAACTGGATCAAAAAAAATCGGCCCTTGCTTCGCAAAAGGTTTATTATCAAACTTTGCGTAGTTACCTAGAAAACAACCGTTTGGAAGATATTCCTTCGCCATCGATCGTGGGCATCGATGACCCCTTGATTGTGGATAATACCCGCCAACTTACCGCCCTGGCCATTCAGCGCAAGGAGATGGAAAAAATACTCAGCCCGTCGTCCATTCCTTTGCAGGAATTGAACAACAAAATCGCCAACACCAAAAAGGCCCTGCTCACGGCGGTGGAATCGGCGCTTTATAATTTGCAGCAACAGCAAAATTTTGTCCAGCGTCAAATCACCCGTTTGGAACAAAAACTCAACGTGCTGCCTTCGGAACTCAAACAATTTATCGACCTCAAACGGGATTTCGAAGTCAAAGACCAAATTTACAGTTACTTGCTGCAAAAGCGCAATGAAGTGGACATTGTGAAGGCATCCAATAAATCGGCCATCAAAATTCTGGACCCGGCCAAGGACATCGGCCAAGCGCCCGTGGCGCCCAACCGGCGTATCAATTACTTGTTGGCTTTGTTGGCAGCGCTGCTTATTCCCACCTTGGTTATTCTGATTGCGGCCATGCTCGACACGCGCATCAACGACGTGGAAGAGCTCAAAACACTTACCCCTTTGCGTATCCTCGGCACTATTTTCCATAGCTCAACCCGTTCCAAATTACCTGTTTTGCAAGAAGATGCCGGCGCGCAAATCCGCGAATCTTTTAGCACCCTGCGCACCAACGTAAGGTTCCAATTGCCGCAAAATATGCAGGGCGGTCGTGTGCTCATCATTACCTCGTCCACCTCGGGCGAAGGAAAAACCTTTGTGTCGGGCAACCTGGCGGCCATGAATGCACTGAGCAACCAAAAGGCCGTGCTACTGGAATTCGATATCCGGCGACCCAAATCGGTGGGTTATTTCGAACAAGTTTCGGAAAGCCATGCCGGGATTACGGACTTTATTTCGGACGAATCACTCGATTTGGAACATATTACCCAAAAATCGGAGCTCGAAAATCTGGATGTTATTGTTTCGGGGCACAAAAACGTAAACGAAAGCAGCATCGATATTTCCGGATTGTTGGAAAACGAACGGGTTAATGCATTGTTTAGGAAATTACGTGAAAAATACGATGTCATCATTGTGGACAGTCCGCCCCTGGGCTTGGTGCCCGACGCGTTGATTTTGAATCAATACGCCGATTATATGCTGTATATTGTCCGGGAAAATTATACCAAAAAGAATATGTTGTCGATTATCAACGACTATTATCAAAACGGCGAAATCAAAAAAGCGGGCATTGTTTATAACGACTACAAAATCAATTTGATCAAACGTTACGGATACGACAGCAAATACGCCTATTCCTACAAAAAATACGGATATCGCCAACATAAATCCAAGGGCTTTAACCTCTTGAACATATTCAAACGATTTCTACGAAAATGAATCCATCGACCGACAAAATTGCCATAATAGGACTGGGATATGTGGGACTTCCGCTGGCCGTGGAATTTGCCCGCAAATTTCCCGTTACGGGATTTGACATCAACCACCAACGTGTGGACGAATTGCGCCGCGGCACCGATAGCACCCTCGAAGTGGAAGATGCGGATTTGCAATCGGTGTTGAAAAATACCAACGACAATAATAATGGTTTATTCGTAACCGCCGATTCCGCCGATTTGGCCGGTGCCAATATCTATATCGTTACGGTGCCCACACCCACCGACAAACACAACCGCCCGGTGCTCACGCCGCTGGAAAAAGCCAGCGAAACCGTAGGTAAATATCTACAACCCGGCGATATTGTGATTTACGAAAGCACGGTATATCCGGGCGTAACCGAAGAAATTTGTGTGCCCATCCTGGAAAAAACTTCGGGTTTGAAGTTTAACCGGGATTTTTTTGCCGGCTATTCGCCCGAACGCATCAATCCGGGCGACAAAGAGCGCCGGG